>DASSEA010000282.1:0-8208 GCA_035696805.1 Casimicrobiaceae bacterium | reverse complement strand
CGACGACGGCGAAACCGCGCGGTGCGTGCGTGATCCACACGGCGGCGGGCGACGCCGCAAGCCATTCGAGGTACCGCATCAGAACCGCGAGGATCGCGTGAGCGATGCGCCATGGCGCGTCGAGCGGAAGCGGAATTGCCGTCAGTGCGATCGGGACGATCAGCAGCGTGACGATCGGTATGGCCAGGGCGTTCGCGAGCGCCGACACGAGCGACACCTGCTGGAACAGCGCGAGCGTGCCCGGTACGAGTCCGAGCGTCACCACGCCTTGCGCGTGCGCGGATTCGCGCAATGCGTGCACGGCGCGGTGGCGAAAGGATTGCGCTCTGCGCACCGTCAGTCGGCCGCCGCCGGCGTAGAGCAACAACCCGACCGCGCCGAACGACAGCCAGAAGCCGGGCGCGAGCGTGGCCCACGGATCCCAGACGAGCACGACCACGAGCGACCACAGCCAGACCAGCGACGCCGTGCCGGGCCGACCGATCCACAACCCCGCCGCCGCCACGACGAGCATCAGCAGCGTGCGGACGGCGGGTACCTCGGCGCCGGCGAGTTGCACATACCCGAACGCGAACGCGACGCCCGCGGCGGCGGCAATTTTCCGGGCGGGAATGCGCGTCGTGACCAGCGTGCTGCGCCGCACGCAAACCAGCGTGCATGCAGCCGCAAGCATCGCGAAGACGGTCACGTGCAAGCCCGAAATCGACACGAGGTGCGTGACGCCCGTGCGGTTGAACACGTTCCATTGCGTTTCGGGGATGGCGCGCTGGTCGCCGATCGTCAACGCCGTCAGCACGCCGGCGTAGGGCGCGTCGGGCAGCGCCTGCGCAATGCGGGCGCGGATTGCTTCGCGCGTGCGCTGCACGTGATCCGCGAAGCGGCCGGCGAACGCGCAGCGCTGCGCGTTGGCAGGCGATTCACGGACGTAACCGGTTGCGCGCAGGCCGTGCTCCAGCAGCCACGCTTCGAGATCGAAACCGTCGGGATTGACGTTTCCATGCGGACGGCGGAGTCGCACCACGAGCGACCAGCATTCGCCGGCGTGCACGAACGGCGCGACGGGAAGCTGCGGGCCGTCGACCGAGCCGCGAGCAGAGCCGTCGGTGTGTACGTCGGCGACGTCGGCCGCGTCGCCCATTTGCGGCGGGTGCAGGCGCGGCGCGAACCACGCAAGCGACAGTCGCCGTGGAACGATCGCGCCGGCAGTCTCGACGCGGGTGACGGCGAACGCGAAACGCGCGCCGCTCGGTGATTGCTGCGGGAGGTCGTCCACGATGCCGGTCACGACGATGTCGCGCGCCTCCCACGCAGGGGGCAGTGCGTCGCCGAGGCGGACCTGCGCCCGCACCGCGGCGTATGAAAATCCGAGCAGGCCCGCCGCGACGACCGACGCCATAGCCGCGGCGATCGTCAGCGGCGTCGTGCCGCCGAACGCAGGCGCAGACCGTTCGCAAACGCGCCGGTGAACGAACAGCGTCATCGCCGTCAGGCACGCGGCCGTCGCGAGGAGCGCCCAAGCCAGCGGCGGCAAACGCGGGCACGTCTGCAGCACGGCCACGCCGGCGGCAAACGCCGCGAGAAGCGCGGCGATCGGGTGATTCACCGGCGGGCGCGGCCGTGGTCATGCCGACGAATCTTCCTCGTCGGATGGCTTCACCGCCATCGGCCGTTTGGCCGAGGGCACGCAGGATGTCGTGCGCGCCGGTCGGCTTTCGCCGGTTACGTCGCCGCGTAAATGATCATCTGCGTGCAGCGAAACAGCGCAATCGTGCGACGGTCGTTGGAGCGGTACACGGTCGCATCCCACACGTGCGTCGTGCGGCCGAGGTGGACGGGCCGCGCCGTGCAGCCGATCGTGCCTTCGCGCGCGGTGCCGAGGAAATTCGTCTTGAGTTCGATCGTCGTGAAATTCGTCGCGTCCGGCGGCAGGTGGGCGAGGCAGCCGTAACCGCACGCGGTGTCCGCGAGTGCGATCACGCTCGCCGCGTGCAGATAACCGTTCGGTGCGCGGATTTCCGGACGGACGTCGAGCTCCGCATCGAGATGGTCGTCGCCGATCCCGACCACGCGAAAGCCGAAAAGTCCCGGCAGAAAACCGCGTCCGCGTTGGTTCGCAGCCTCGAGCGTGAATTCCGGTCGCAGCGCCATCGGTCAGCCCGCTGAAGTTGTCGGCATCCGCGCTTCGCGCAGATCGGCGATGAAGCGATCGACCGCTTCCACCGGCGTGTCCCACGCGCACATCAGCCGCACGCCGGTGTCACCGATGAACGTATAGAAATGCCAGCCGCGTGCACGCAACGCTTCGATCGCATAGGCGGGAAGGTCGACGAAGACGCCGTTCGCCTGCACCGGCGCGAGCAGCCGTGCCTGTGGCAGCGATGCAAGCGCCTGCGCGAGCCGCGTGGCCATCGCATTCGCGTGCTCTGCGTGAACGAGCCACGCGCCGTCCTCGAGCACGCCGAGCCAGGGCGCGGCGAGAAAGCGCATCTTCGACGCAAGCTGTCCTGCCTGCTTGCGCCGACGCGCAAATTCCGACGCGAGATCACGGTCGAAGAACACGACCGCTTCGCCTGCAGGCAGGCCGTTCTTCGTTCCGCCGAGCGACAGCACGTCGACGCCCGCACGCCATGTGATGTCCGCCGGGCTGCACTCCAGCGTTACGACGGCGTTCGCGAAACGCGCGCCGTCCATATGCACCTTCATCTGCCGTGCATGCGCGACGTCGCACAGCGCCGCTATCTCGCCGGGCGAATACACGGTGCCGAGTTCGGTCGCTTGCGTCAGTGCAAGCGCACGCGGACGCGACGAATGCTCGTCGTGAGGCGTGATCGCCGTCGCCACCACCGCATCGGGCGTGAGCTTCGCTTCGGGCAGATCGATCGTCAGCAGCTTGGCGCCGCCGCTCATGAACTCGGGCGCGCCGCACTCGTCGACGTTGATGTGTGCGTGCGCGTGACACACGATCGCGTCGGTGTTGCGGCACATGGCCGCGAGCGCGAGCGAATTGGCGGCGGTGCCGTTGAAGACGAAGAAGACGTCACACGCCGTTTCGAACACACGTTCGATCGCCGCCGTTGCGGCCGCTGTCCAGTCGTCAGCGCCGTACGCGGGCGCGTGGCCCGCGTTGGCGCGTTCGAGCGACCGCCACGCTTCCGGACAAATGCCGGCGTTGTTGTCGCTCGCGAACTGCGGTCCCCCTCCACATGCGGCTGTCGTTGGTGGCGACGCCACGGCCGTCACAGCCGATCGCCGACCCAACGCTCGACTGACTGCAGCGCCTGCGGCAGCGCGGCGGCGTTCGTGCCCCCCGCCTGCGCCATGTCGGCGCGTCCGCCCCCCTTGCCGCCCACCTGTTGGGCGACATGGTTGACGAGTTCGCCGGCCTTGACTTTCGCCGTCAGGTCGTTCGTGACGCCTGCAATCAGCGTGACGCGATCGCCGTTGACGCTCGCGAGGACGATCGCCGCGCTGCGGAGCTTGTCCTTCAGCTTGTCCATCGTCTCGCGCAACGTCTTCACGTCGCTGCCGTCGAGTGTTGCCGTCACCACCTTCGCGCCCTTGACGTCTACCGCCTTGCCGGCGAGGTCGTCGCCTGCGCTCGACGCGGCCTTCGCCTTGAGGCGCGCAAGCTCGCGCTCGGCCGCCCGCGCGCTCTCCTGCAACTGAGCGATGCGCGTCTCGAGTTCGGCTATCGGCGCCTTCAGCAAGCGCGCAGCACCCTCGAGCTGCGCTTCCTGCTCCTGCACGAACGCGAGCGCGCCCTTTCCGGTCACCGCTTCGATGCGCCGCACGCCTGCGGCGATGCCGCTTTCGCCGACGATCTTGAACAGACCGATGTCGCCGGTGCGCGTGACGTGCGTGCCGCCGCAGAGCTCGCGCGAGCTTCCGATGTCGAGCACGCGCACTTCGTCGCCGTATTTCTCGCCGAACAGCATCATCGCCCCGGTTTTCTGCGCCTCGGCGATCGGCATCGTGCGCGCGTCGACGCCGGCGTTGTCGAGAATCTCGGCGTTGACGATCGCCTCGACGCGGCGAATCTCGTCGGCCGTCAGCGGGGTGGCGTGCGCGAAGTCGAAGCATGTCTTGTCCGCGTCGACGAGCGACCCTTTCTGCTGCACGTGCTCGCCGAGCACTTCGCGCAACGCCTTGTGCATCAGGTGCGTTGCCGAATGGTTGCGCATCGTGCGTGCGCGCGCTTCCTGGTCGACGGTCGCCGCGACCGTCATGTCTTCGCGCAGCTCGCCGGTCTTCACCTCGCCGAAGTGGCCGATGACGTCGGGCTGGATCTTTTGCGTGTCGTCGACGGCAAAGAGCGTCAGGCAGGCACCGCCCCTGGACAGCTCGCCGCGATCGCCGACCTGCCCGCCGGATTCGGCGTAGAACGGTGTGCGGTCGAGCACGACGACGCCGCGCTCCCCCGTCGACAGCGACGCGACGCGTGCGCCGTCCTTGTACAGGGCGACGACGCGCGCTTCCTCGGACAACGATTCGTAGCCGCGAAATGCCGTCTTGGGGCCCGTGTACGCCAGGACCTCGCCCGATTTGAACTGCGACGCCGCGCGTGCGCGTTCACGCTGCGCGTCCATCGCGCGATCGAAGCCCGCTTCGTCGACGGTGACCCCGCGTTCCCGCGCGATATCCGCCGTGAGATCGAGCGGAAAGCCAAACGTGTCGTAGAGCGTGAATGCCGTGTGGCCGTCGAGCACGCGTGCGCCGCCGCGAAGCGCCTGTTCGAGCATCCGCATCCCGTTCTCGAGCGTTTCGCCGAAGCGCTGCTCTTCCGCGAGCAAGACCTGCGCAACGCGAGCCTTCTCGCGCCGCAACTCGGGGTATGCGTCGCCCATCTGCCGGTCGAGATCCTCGACGAGCCGGTGAAAGAACGGCTGCTTCTGCCCGAGCTGGTATCCGTGGCGAATGGCGCGGCGAACGATTCGACGCAGCACGTAGCCGCGACCTTCGCTGCCCGGCATGACCCCGTCGACGATCAGGAACGCGCACGCGCGGATGTGATCGGCGATGACCTTCAGCGACGGGCTGTCGAGGTCGCTGCTGTTCGTCTCGCGGGCGGTGGCGGCGATCAACGCCACGAACAGGTCGATCTCGTAGTTGGAATGAACGTGCTGCAGCACGGCGGCCAGACGCTCGAGGCCCATGCCGGTGTCGACGCAAGGCTTCGGCAACGGCGTCATCGTGAACGCGTCGCCGCGCTTCTGCCGGTCGAACTGCATGAACACGAGATTCCAGATCTCGATGTAGCGATCACCCTCGGCATCGGGTGAGCCCGGCGGGCCTCCGAAGACGTCCGGCCCGTGATCGTAGAAGATCTCCGAGCAGGGACCGCATGGACCGGTATCGGCCATCTGCCAGAAGTTGTCGCTCGCATAGCGCGCGCCCTTGTTGTCGCCGATGCGGATGCAGCGCTCCTTCGGAATCCCGATGTCCCGGGTCCAGATGTCGTACGCCTCGTCGTCCTCGATGTACACGGTGGCCCACAACCGATCGGCAGGCAGCGCGTAGTGCTTCGTCAGCAGATCCCACGCGAAGCGGATCGCCTCGCGCTTGAAGTAGTCGCCGAAACTGAAGTTGCCGAGCATCTCGAAGAAGGTGTGATGGCGCGCCGTGTAGCCGACGTTCTCGAGGTCGTTGTGCTTGCCGCCCGCGCGCACCGACCGCTGCGACGTCGTCGCACGCGAATACGAACGCTTCTCCGCACCGGTGAAGACATCCTTGAACTGCACCATCCCGGAGTTCGTGAACAGCAACGTGGGATCGTTGCCCGGAACGAGCGACGAGCTCGGCACGTGCGTGTGCCCGTTCGAAACGAAGTAGTCGATGAACCGGCGGCGGATGTCGGCGACTTTCATGCGGCAACGGTCGAAGGCGCGCGGCGTTCGACCGACGGATCAAAACCTTGAATTGTAGCGCGGCCCGCGCGACACCGACCGCGAGTGGGTGGCGCTAGTCGAAGCCCTCGTCGCCTGGAACGCCTGCGGCACGCAGCACGCGAAATGCGACCGAAGCGCTGAACCCGCGCGCGACGAGAAAGCGCACCTGCCGGCCCTTCTCCCGCGCGTCGACCGGTGGCTGCCCGAATCGTCGCCGCCACAGCGCCATCGCGTCGACCAGTTCGTCGCGTTGTGCAAGCGGTGCGAGCGCCTCCCTGGCCGTGTCCGCCGCGATGCCCTTCTCCCGTAGGTCGCGGGCGATCGCGCGACTCGCCAGGCGCCCCGCACGCTGTGCAACGAGCGCGTGTGCATAACGCTCGTCGGACAGGTAGCCGAGGCGCTCGAAGTCTTCGAGCAGCGCGTCGATTTCAGGGGCCGGCACGCCGCGCGCACGAAGGCGGGCGGCGAGCTCGACGCGGCTGTAATCGCGCCGTGCAAGGAGCCGCAATGCGGCGACACGCGGCGATGCCGGAGCATGGCCGCGCGCAGCGCGCATCAGACGTGGGCGCAGCGCGTGCGCATCACACGTCGGCGGCGCGAGAGCGCACCAGGGCCCGCGCGCCGAGTGCGCACGAGATCAGGTGTCCGCGCCGTTGCCGTCACCCTTGATGCGCGTCGGCAGCGGCACGCCGACCGTTTCACGGATCTTCGCCTCGATTTCCGACGCGATCTCCGGGTGCTCGCGCAGGAATTCGCGCGCGTTGTCCTTGCCCTGCCCGATCTTGTCGCCGGCGTACGCGTACCACGCTCCCGATTTCTCGATGATCCGGTGGTTGACGCCGAGTTCGATGATTTCGCCTTCGCGGCTGATGCCCTCGCCGTAGAGAATGTCGAACAGCGCTTCGCGAAACGGCGGCGACACCTTGTTCTTGACGACCTTGACGCGCGTCTCGTTGCCGATGACCTCGTCGCCGCGCTTGATCGATCCGATGCGACGGATATCGAGGCGCACCGACGCGTAGAACTTGAGCGCGTTGCCGCCGGTGGTCGTTTCCGGGTTGCCGAACATCACGCCGATCTTCATCCGGATCTGGTTGATGAAAATGACGAGCACGTTCGCGCGCTTGATGTTCGACGTGAGCTTGCGCAGCGCCTGGCTCATCAGCCGCGCCTGCAGCCCGGGCAGCTGGTCGCCCATCTCGCCTTCTATCTCGGCCTTCGGTACCAAGGCCGCGACCGAGTCGATGACGATGATGTCGACGCCGCCGGAGCGCACGAGCATGTCGGCAATTTCGAGGCCCTGCTCCCCGGTATCGGGTTGCGAGATCAGCAGTTCGCTGACGTTGACGCCGAGCTTCCCCGCGTACACGGGATCGAGCGCGTTCTCGGCGTCGATGTAGGCCGCGGTGCCGCCGGCTTTCTGTACCTGCGCAACCACCTGCAGGCAGAGCGTCGTCTTGCCGGACGATTCCGGACCATAGATCTCGACGACACGGCCGCGCGGCAAACCACCCACGCCGAGCGCGATGTCGAGACCGAGCGAGCCCGTCGACACGACGGTGAGATCGTTCTGGATCTGGGACTCGCCCATTTTCATGATCGAGCCCTTGCCGAACTGCTTCTCGATCTGCGCGAGTGCGGCGGCGAGCGCCTTGCCCTTGTTGTCGTCCATCATCAGCATGAAAGTCTTCCGTCGGTGATGCGAAATGCCGTGGGTGTACGGCGAATTTGAAGAGATAGCCGCGACGATTATGGCACGAACGATCGTTCGATGGAAGCATCCGAATGGCCGATTCCCCATTGTTTCGTCGATCGCAATCCAGCGCATGAAAACATGGTCGCCACTGGCGGATTCGGTCCCTGGTTCACGGCGATTGCAGCCGGTCGATCAGCCCTTGAAGCGCGACGGCAACGGAGGCGCCGCGCACTTCGGCACGGTCGCCGGTCAACTGTCGCGTTGCGCTGCGCGACGCCCCGCCCCGAAGCTGCCACGCGAAGCACACCATGCCGACGGGCTTCGCCGCCGAGCCGCCTCCCGGCCCTGCCACGCCCGTGACGGACACTGCGCAATCGGCGCTGCTACGCGCGAGCGCGCCCTCGACCATCGCGCGCGCAACGGGTTCGGACACCGCACCGTGCGCATCGATCAGAGCCGGCGGCACACCGAGCATCTCCCGCTTCGCTTCGTTCGAATACGTGACAAAGCCACGCTCGAACCATTCGGAGCTCCCCGCGATCGCCGTGATGGCCCCGGCGACGAGCCCCCCCGTGCACGACTCCGCCGTCGCGACGCGCAGGCCGCGTTCCTTGCAGCGGCGCCCGA
>DASSEA010000281.1:0-2390 GCA_035696805.1 Casimicrobiaceae bacterium | reverse complement strand
ACGCGCGCCGCGATGCTTCGACACGTCCGGTGCCCGACGACGCGTTGATCATCCTGCCGGTCCGCAACGTCGTGATGTTCCCGGGCGCGGTATTTCCACTCACCGTCGGACGCGAGCGTTCGCGTGCCGCCGCCCAGGAAGCGGTGCGCCTCGAGCGACCGCTCGGCGTGCTGTTGCAAAACAAGCCCGACGTCGACGAACCGGGTCCCGATGACCTGCACTGGGTCGGCACCAGCGCGAACGTCATGCGCTACGTCACGACGCCCGACGGCCTGCACCATGCGATCGCCCGCGGGTTGCGACGGTTTCGCGTGCTGCAGTTCCTCGATGGCTGGCCGTTCACCGTCGCGCGCGTGCAATTCATCGACGATCCCGCGGAAACCGATCCCGAGATCGAGGGACGCGGCCGTGCGCTGAAGCAGCGTGCGATCGAGATCCTGCAGCTCCTCCCGCAGGTGCCGGAGGAGATGGTGTCGGCGCTGCAAGGGGTGGAAGGTGCCGGGCGCCTTGCCGATTTCATCGCCGGATTGATGGACGTCGGTGTCGAGGAAAAGCAGGCGCTGCTCGAGACGTTCGATCTCAAGGCGCGGCTCGACAAGCTGCTCGAACTGCTGGCGCGCAGGATCGAGGTGCTGAAAGTTTCGCGGGAAGTCGACGAGCGCACGCGCGAGTCGATCAGCGACGTCAACCGCAAGCATCTCCTGCGCGAGCAGATGCGCACGATCCAGAAGGAACTCGGCGAAGGCGAGGACGGCGGCGCCGAGATTGCCGAGCTCGACAAGGCGATCACCGACGCGCGGATGCCCGAAGAAGTCGAGAAGGCCGCGCGCAAGGAACTGAAGCGGCTGGAGCGCATGCCCGAAGCGGCAGGCGAGTACTCGATGGTGCGCACGTATCTCGAATGGCTGATCGAGCTGCCGTGGACGATCGACGACGCGCCCGCGATCGACATCGCCGAAGCGCGCCGCATCCTTGACGACGATCACTTCGGCCTCGACAAGATCAAGCGGCGCATCCTGGAATACCTCGCGGTGAGGAAGCTCAACCCCGAAGGCCGCAGTCCCATCCTGTGCTTCGTCGGCCCGCCCGGCGTCGGCAAGACGTCGCTCGGCCAGAGCATCGCGAAGGCGACGGCGCGCAAGTTCGTGCGCGTGAGCCTCGGCGGGGTTCACGACGAGGCCGAAATCCGCGGCCATCGCCGTACGTACATCGGCTCGCTGCCCGGCAACATCATTCAGAACATTCGCAAGGCGGGCACCCGCAATTGCGTGATGATGCTGGACGAGGTCGACAAGCTCGGCGCCGGCGGTTTTCACGGCGACCCGTCGTCCGCGTTGCTGGAAGTGCTCGATCCGGAGCAGAACTCGACGTTCCGCGACAACTACCTCGCGGTGCCGTTCGACCTGTCGCACGTGATGTTCATCTGCACGGCGAACGTCCTCGACACGATCCCGGGTCCGTTGCGCGATCGCATGGAGATCATCCAGCTGCCGGGATACACGGCGCAGGAAAAGCTGCAGATCGCGCGCCGCTATCTCGTTCCGCGGCAGCTCAAGGCGACGGGCCTGTCGGCTGCGCAATGCGAGATCACCGACGAGGCGCTGCTCGCGATCATCCACGATTACACGCGCGAAGCGGGCGTGCGCAACCTGGAACGCGAAATCGGCAACGTGCTGCGCAGCGTCGCCGTGCGCATCGCCGAAGGAACGTCGGCGCAGACGCGCATCGATGCGGCGGATCTGCACGCGATCCTCGGCGCGCGCAAGTTCGAAGCCGAAGTGGCGATGCGCAGCGGGATTCCCGGCGTCGCGACGGGCCTTGCATGGACGCCGGTCGGCGGCGACATCCTGTTCGTCGAGGCGGCTCGCATGCCCGGCAACGGCAAGCTGATCCTGACCGGGCAGCTTGGCGACGTCATGAAGGAGAGCGCTCAGGCGGCGCTGTCGCTCGTCAAGGCGCGCGCGCGTCCGCTCGGCATCGATGCCGACACGCTCGAGAAGTCCGACATCCACGTGCACGTGCCGGCGGGTGCGACGCCAAAGGACGGTCCGAGCGCAGGTGTCGCGATGTTCGTTGCGCTGACGTCGCTCCTGACCGGGCGACCGGTGCGCAGCGACGTCGCGATGACGGGCGAAATCAGCCTGCGCGGCCTGGTGCTGCCGATCGGCGGCGTCAAGGAGAAGGTGCTCGCGGCGCTGCGTGCGGGCATCACGACGGTGATGCTGCCAAGACGCAACGAGCGTGATCTCGAGGACATCCCCGCCGATGCACGCGCGCAGTTGACGTTCGTATGGATGGACGAAGTCGACGACGCGATCGCCACGGCGCTGTCCCCGGTCGCGACGGCGGCCGAGCCCGCCTAGTTTCAAAGCCGCCCGCGGCGGGGGAGT
>DASSEA010000280.1:0-4223 GCA_035696805.1 Casimicrobiaceae bacterium | reverse complement strand
CGAACACGCGAAGAAACTGCAGGCGTCGCTCGGCAAGTAGCGCGTTCCGCGTGGCACCGCAGCCGCCGATCGGGCGTCCGAGGCCATCGACGTGACGATCGCTTCGGCGCGCCGCAGGTTGCTACGCACCGGGTTCGTCGTCCTGTTCACGGGCGCGCTGGCGACGGGTGCCACGGCGGCGCCCGTCGTCCACACCGTGACGATCGAGGGCTTCGAATTCCGTCCGCCGGTCGTCGCGGTCAAGCGGGGCGACATCGTCGAATGGCGAAACAGGGACATCCTGCCGCATACGGCGACCGCGCAGCCCGCCGGATTCGATTCGGGCGAGATCGCGGCGGGCGCGTCGTATCGCCTCACCGCGAAGGCGAAGGGACGCTTCGACTACATCTGCACGCTCCATCCAACGATGAAGGGCACGCTCGACGTCGAGTGATCGCGGCAAGCGTGCCGGCACGCCACGTTCGTCGCGGAACCGGCACGGCCGGTCGCACACTCAGACCTTGACGTCGCGACCCTCCCAGAACGCTGCGCGCATCTCGCGCTTGAGGATCTTGCCCGCTGCGTTGCGTGGAAAATCGTCGTAGATGACGACGCGCGCGACGCGCTGGTATTGCGCGGCGACGTTGCGATTGACGAAGTCGCGCAACGCGTCGGCGGTCGCCGTCGTGCCCTTGCGCAAGACCACGGCCGCAAGCGGTGTCTCTCCCCACTTCGCATCCGGGATGCCGAACACCGCGACTTCGTGGACGTCCGGATGCCGCGCAGCGACTTCCTCGATGTCGCGCGGATAGACCTTGACGCCCCCGGAATCGATCATGTCCTTCTTGCGATCGACGAGGAACAGAAAACCGTCGGCGTCGACATAACCGAGATCGCCGCTGTGCAGCCAGCCGCCCCGCAGTGCGGCCTGCGTTTCCGAGTCGCGACCGAGATACGCGGGCATCGTGATCGGCGCCCGCCCGATGATTTCGCCGACCTCGCCTGCGGGCAGCTCGCGATCCGCGTCGTCGACAATGCGCAGGTCGTAGAAGGGTGGAGGCACCCCCACGCTGCCGCGCTTGCGCGCCGCGTCGGCGCGGTCGAGGATCGTCACCAGGCCTTCGGTCAACCCGTACAGCTCGTAAAAGCGCCCGGGGATCGCACGTTCGAGCCGCTCCCTGTGCTCGCGGTGCAACGGCGCGCCGAGCGATACGACCATTTCGAGCGATGCGAGCCGCGCTGCATCGAGCTCGGGCAGGTCGAGAATCGCGACGATCTGCGAGGGCACGAGCATCGTGTGCGTAACGCGTTCGCGCGCGACGGTTTCGACGAACGCCGCCGCGTCGAACGTCCGGTGCACGATGTACGTCGCGCCCAGCATGAACGCCGGCAGCAGCGTCACCATCGCGCCGTTGAACACCAGCGAGCCGGTATGCAGCACGATCGATTCGCGCGTCATCCGCCACGCATTGGCCATCGTCGTCGCGTACATGGCGCGGATGAAATGCGTGTGCTGGATGCCCTTCGGCAAGCCGGTGGTCCCGCTCGTGTACATGATCGTCATGAGATCGTCGGCGTGCGCGTCCGGAACGTACGCCGACGCCGGGGCGTCCCCGCGCAGCGCCGCGAGATAGCCCTCGCCGGAAACGGGCTGCGACGCCGGCACGTCGCAGAACAACAGGCGGGGCGCGGCATCACCCAGGTCGCGCGCGACGTTTTCGAGCAGGTCGCGCCGCGCGCCCGGTCCGACAACGACCCGTGGGCGCGCATCGGCGAGCAACGACGCCATGCCCGGGGCGTTCAGCAGCGGCGACAGCGGCACGAACGCCGCGCCCATCCTGGCGCACGCCCAGAAGAGCGCAACGAGATCGAGCGAATTTCCGAGCAGCGTGGCGACGCGATCGCCACGATGCACACCGTGGCGTGCGAGCGCGTGCGCAGTGCGGTCGACCCGCGCGTCGAATGCGCGCCACGTAAGGCGTGCCTCGGCGGCGCCATCGGGTGCGACGACGGCGACATCGTCGCCACGGTAGCGTGCATGGCGCTGCACGAGGCCGCCGAGCGTCAGACTTTCGTAGGCGATACGTCGATGGTCGGGTTCCATGTCGTCACAGTCGATGCGTCATGTCGGTCACTGCGAGGAACGCGCAATCCGCACCGCGCTCGAGCAGCATCACCTTGAACAGCTCGCCCATCTCGGCCGGCGACACCAGCTTCTGCACGCGGGCTGCCGCGCGAAGGTAGCGCGTCGATTCCGGGGCGCCTTCGGCAGCCAGCACGTCCAGGATGCCGCAACCGAGCAAGAACGCCGCCTGCGTCGCGAAACCGGCGACGCGTGCACCCGCGCGCTCGCCCGCCTCCGCGATCGCCGTGAAATCGACGTGCGCCGTCAGGTCCGACAACCCGGGCCACAGCAGGGGGTCCGTGTGCGCGCGATGACGGTAATGCCCGACGAGCGTACCCTCGCGACGATCGGCGACGTAATACTCATGTCGCGGAAAGCCGTAGTCGACGATCACCAGCGCACCCTGGTCGAGGCGTCGCGCGAGCGTCGTGACCAGCGCCTCGGCGGCCGGATTCACTTCGCTCGCGTAGTCACCATCGGGCGGGAAGCGCGCGGCTGCGAGCGCGCGAACCGCCGCGTCGACGAGCGGCCGCTGGTCGAGCATCAGCGCGTCGCTGCGCCAGACGACACCGCGTTCGAACCATGCACCGCCTTGGCGTGCGACGACCTGCGGCGCGATCGCGTCGAGCACTTCATTCATGACGACGGCGCCGGTGATCGTCGCGGGCAACCGATCGAGCCACTCGACCGGCGCCTCGGTGGGCGGGACCACGTGTGCGAGCGTCGCCTGCTGGCGCTCGCGAAGCGTCGGACTCACCTCGAGGATCCGGTAACGCGTCGGCGACGCGTTGCGTTCGGCGAGCGCATCCAGTAGCGACGCCGCGAGCGCACCGCTGCCGGCACCGAGTTCGAGAATTTCGCGGCGTCCCGAGGCCGCAAGGATGCGCTCGACCTGCCGCGCGAGCGCGGCGCCGTACAGCGGCGTGAGTTCGGGACCGGTGACGAAATCGCCTTCCGCACCGAACTTGCGCGAACCCGCGACGTAGTAGCCGAGCGAAGGGGCGTAGAGCGCTAGTTCCACGTAGCGCGCGAGCGAAATGAAGCCGCCGCTTCGCGCAATCTCGTCGCGTATGTGCGAGACGACACGTGCGCTGTGCGCTTGCGCATCGGCGTCGGGAAGCGGCAGTGACGGCGACGGATCGAGGCGGTGCAACGGTGGCTCGCGTGCGTTCGCAGGCGTCGCGCGACTGTGCTAGATTGGGCCGGGATCGGCTGCAGAATCTGAGTGGCGGACCACACCGGCGGTTCCGGCAAACGGCTGGCGAAGGACTTTACCAGCCGAACCACTCCCATCGAACGGCGGATTTCGCGAAGGGCGCGCCTTGGAAGGCAGGATCGTCTTGATCACGGGCGGGGCGAAGCGCGTAGGCGCCGCCATCTGCCGCCGCCTGCACAAGGCGGGCGCGTCGATCATGCTGCATTTTCGCGCATCGGCGGGCGAAGCACGGCTGCTGCAGGCAGAACTGAACCACGTGCGCGCACAATCGGTCGCGTTGATCCAGGCGGACCTTCTCGACGTCGGCAAGTTGCCTTCGCTCGTCGAACAGACGGTGCAAACGTTCGGCCGGCTCGACGGGCTCGTCAACAACGCGTCGACGTTCTACCAGACGTCGCTCGGCGAGATCGAAGTCGCCGACTGGAACGACCTGATCGGCACGAACCTGCAGGCGCCGCTGTTTCTCGCGCAGGCCGCGGCGCCGGCATTGCGCAAGACGCAGGGATCGATCGTCAACATCACCGACATTCACGCGGACCGGCCGCTCAAGAGCTACGTCGTCTATTCGGTGGCGAAAGCCGGGCTCGTGGGATTGACGCGATCGCTCGCGCGCGAACTCGCACCGGACGTGCGCGTGAACGCCGTCGCCCCGGGACCGATCCTGTGGCCCGACGAGGACGTTTTCGACGAGCTTGCGCGACAGCGGATCATTTCGCACACGCCGCTCAGGCGCGAGGGGACGCCGGAAGACGTCGCCAAGGCCGTGCATTACCTGCTGGCCGACGCACCGTACGTGACGGGCGAAACGATCAACGTCGACGGCGGACGCCACATCGCGTTGTAGGGGCTGGACGTCTTGACTTTGGGGTCAGAGCAATAAGTCGACTTGTTGCTCTGACCCCA
>DASSEA010000279.1:0-3972 GCA_035696805.1 Casimicrobiaceae bacterium | reverse complement strand
GTCTACGAGCAGGCGCCCGATGCGGCAACGCTGCTGATCGCCGGCGGCACGACGAGCACCGCCACCGAGGAGGAGGCCGAAGAGGCGGCCGAGGCCGCGCTGTCGACGGTCGATTCGGAGTTCGGCCGCACGACCGACCCGGTGCGCATGTACATGCGCGAGATGGGCTCGGTCGAGCTCCTGACCCGCGAAGGCGAGATCGAAATCGCCAAGCGGATCGAAGAGGGCCTGAAGTACATGATCATGGCGATCTCGGCCTGCCCGATGACAGTCGCGCAGATCCTCGATCTGGCCGCCAAGATCGAAAAGGACGAGCTCAAGATCGACGACGTCGTCGATGGGCTGATGGATTTCAACGAGCAGCTCGAGGCGATGGACGACGAAGACGTCGAGGAAGGCGAGGAAGCCGAGGACAACAGCGGCGCGATCGCCGCCGAGAATCTCGAGCGGCTGAAGGTCGCCGCGCTGACCCGCTTCGGCGTCATCCGCCGCCTGTACACGCGCATGCTGGGCGTGCTGCAGAAGGAAGGCCACAAGGCGCCGAAATACCTGGAGCTGCAGAAGAAGATCTCGGCCGAGTTGATGCAGATCCGCTTCGCCGCGCGCCAGGTCGAGCGCCTCTGCGACAGCGTGCGCTGCGAAGTCGACAACATCCGCCAGATCGAGCGCAAGATCCAGGACCTCGTCGTCAACAAGGGCGGCATGCCGCGGCCGGACTTCATCAAGAAGTTCCCGGAGCACGAGACCTCGTTGCGCTGGATCGACCGCGAGATCGCCACGCATCATCCGTACAGCGAGGGATTGACCCGCTTCCGGCAGGCGATCGTCGAGCAGCAGCACAAGCTGCTCGACCTGCAGAAGCGTGTGATGATCCCGCTGCGCGATCTGAAGGAAATCAACAAGCAGATGTCGACCGGCGAAGCCAAGGCCCGCAAGGCCAAGCGCGAGATGACCGAGGCCAACCTGCGCCTGGTGATCTCGATCGCCAAGAAGTACACGAATCGCGGCCTGCAGTTCCTGGACCTGATCCAGGAAGGCAACATCGGCCTGATGAAAGCCGTCGACAAGTTCGAATATCGCCGCGGCTACAAGTTCTCGACCTATGCGACCTGGTGGATCCGCCAGGCGATCACGCGCTCGATCGCCGACCAGGCGCGGACGATCCGCATCCCGGTGCACATGATCGAGACGATCAACAAGATGAACCGCATCTCGCGCCAGATCCTGCAGGAGACCGGGCAGGAGCCCGATCCGGCGCTGCTGGCCGAAAAGATGGAAATGCCCGAGGAGAAGATCCGCAAGATCCTGAAGATCTCCAAGGAGCCGATCTCGATGGAAACGCCGATCGGCGACGACGACGATTCGCATCTGGGCGACTTCATCGAGGACGCGAGCACGGTGGCGCCGATCGACGCCGCGGTCAACGCGAGTCTGCGCGACGTGTGCAAGGACGTGCTGGACACGCTGACGCCGCGCGAAGCGAAGGTCCTGCGCATGCGCTTCGGCGTCGAGATGAACACCGACCATACGCTGGAGGAAGTCGGCAAGCAGTTCGACGTCACGCGGGAGCGCATCCGCCAGATCGAGGCCAAGGCGCTGCGCAAGCTCCGCCACCCGTCGCGCTCGGAAAAGCTGCGCAGCTTCATCGAGGGCGAAGGCTAGCGTACTGCCGTCGCAACGCAGTGATCTGACGAAAGACGCCGCCTCGCGCGGCGTTTTTCCTTTCAGCGGCTAGAGCTCCAGGGTCGCGACAATCTGGTCGGGATCGTCGGGATCGCGCCGGACGGCGAAACCGAGCTTCCGGGACAGCGCGAGCATCGGCTCGTTGCTCGCGAGCACGACGCCGACCAGGCGGCGAAAGCCACGCTTTTTCGCGCAGGCGATCAGTGCCCGCATCATGGCGCGGCCAAGCCCGCGGTCGTGCCAGGCGTCGGCGACCGCGATCGCGAATTCAGCGCTCTCGTGGTCGGGATTGGCGACATAGCGCGCGACCGCGACGATTGCTTCGGCGGGCGGGGTGCCGTCGAGTGCGATCAGCGCGAGCTCGCGGTCGTAGTCGACCTGCGTGAATCGCGCCAGCATCTGCGGCGTCAGCGCGGGCAGATGCTGCATGAAACGTCGGTAGCGGCTTTGCTCGGACATGCTCGCGACGAACGCGCGCTCGAGGTCGGCATCCTCGGGCCGGATCGGGCGCAGCTTCAGCATTGCCCCGGCAGGCAGCCGCAAGCTCGTCTCCAGCTCCACCGGGTACGGATGTATCGCCATGTGGCGATAGCCGTCCGCCAGCCGGGTCCGCGAAGGGTCGATGCTGATGCTTGCGCGCGCGACGACCGCCGCGACGGGGCTGACGACCACCGGGTCGAGCTCCATGTCGACCACCCACGGCAGCGCGCAGAGCAAGGCCGACAGCTCGAGCAGCAGCGCCACCAGAGGCTGAACCTCGGGCGATGTGCCGGCAAGGTGCGCGCCGGCGATCAGATCGACGGCCAGACGGCGATTGAGCGGGGGCAGCATCAGCGCCAGCTCGTGCGCCTGCGCCGAGGTCGAACCATAGGCGATGATCGGCCCGAACAGCGGATCGGTGCGCACGGCGATGCGCGCTTCGCGCGCCAGCGCGAATTCGAGTTCCTTGCGCACGATGAATCCGCGCTGGCCGCCCCGTGCCCGGACCGGCTTGTCGGCCGCCAGGTCCGCCCAAGCGCGTGCGAGCATCCGTCCGTCGCGCAGGCCCGGGCGCACGGCCGCTTGATCGCCGCTGCGCTCGAGCACGACCGGATAACCGACGCGGCGGGCGAACGCGCGCGCCGCGGCGACGGTGGACGCGGCGCAGAGCGGCGCCGCCGGAATGCCGAACGCGGCGAGGAGCGAACCGCTCTCGGTAGCGGCGAGGCGCGAACGGTCAGCCGCGAGCGCTTGCGCGCGCACGCGCTCGGCCGCCGCAAGATCGGGAGCGGAGAGCGCGGGCAACGGCGGAGGAACTTCCAGCAGCCATTCCTGATTGCGCCGGTAGGCGGCGACCGAAGCGAACGCGTCGATCGCGATCTCGGGCGTAAAAAAATTCGCGATCCCGCCCGCTTCGAGCGCGACACGCGCTTCCGGCTGCTCGATGACACCCAGCCACGCCGCAAGCACCGGCTTGTCCGCCGTGCGCGCAGCCGACGCGACGGCTTCGGCCGTGGCGACCGGCGGGGCAGCCGGCACCGGGACGTGCAAGGCGAGCGCTGCATCGACACCCGGGTCGGCCAGCACCGCCTGCACCGCGGTGCCAAAGCGCGCCGGCGTCGCTTCACCGCGGACATCGACCGGGTTGCCGGAATCGGCTTCCGGCGGCAGCAAAGCAGCGAGTGCGTCGCGGGTCGCTGCAGAAAGATCGGCGAGCACGACACCGGTCTCGGCGGCGCGATCGACCGCGAGCAACCCCGGTCCTCTGCCGTTGGTGACGATCGCCAGCCGATTGCGGCGAGGAATGCGCCCCGACGCCAGGATCCGCGCCGACGCGAACAATTGGGCATAGGTATGCACGCGCACGGTCCCGGCGCGCTTGAGCGCGGCGTCGAATACGCGATCCGGCCCGATGTCGCCGGCGCCGATGCCGGCCGGATGCCGTCCCGCCTTGAGCACGATCACCGGCTTCGTGCGGGCCGCCGCGCGCAGCGCCGAAAGAAAGCTCCGCGCATCGCGCAGCGTTTCGATATAGAGGACGATGCCATCGGTCTCGGCGTCGGCCAGCGCGAACTCGAGCACTTCGCCGAAATCAACATCGGCGGTTCCGCCGAGCGCGACGACCGATGCGAATCCCATGCCTGCCGTGCGCGCGAAATCGAGCAGCGCGCCGCAGACCGCGCCCGACTGCGAGATCAGGGTCAACCGGCCGGGCGCCGCCGCCACGGCGCTGTGGCTGGCATTGAGCCCGAGCGACGTCCGGATCACGCCGAAGCTCGCCGGACCGATGACTCGAACGCGCGACGCGCG
>DASSEA010000278.1:0-2657 GCA_035696805.1 Casimicrobiaceae bacterium | reverse complement strand
CGAGCTCGATCGATGCGAGGATCTGCGCGACGCGCGCATCGCGCGTGACGGCCGCACTCACCGCGTCGGCGTTCACGCGCTCGAAGACCAGCGCCGCGGCGACGGCATACGGCAGGCTGTATTGCGCTTCGTCGGTCGTCGCGGGCCGCGGACACTGCGAACCCAGGTCGATCGCCTCGCGAAAACTGTGGATCGTGATCCGCGCCACGTCGTCCGCGTCGAAACGATGCTCGCGCCGCAGGGCAAGGGCCGCCTCGATCGCCGGCTGCGCCCAGCGGCACACCGGGTAGGCCTTGAAGTACTGCTCGCGGATGCGCCAGCGGCGGCCGAGATCGTTCCAGAGCGGTCGCACGTCGTCGCGCTCGACCGTCAGCGCCGGCGCCCCGGTGAAACCGTCGCGCGCCAGCAGCGCTGCCGTCACGCCGTTGTGCGCGCCCCAGTTCGACCCGTCCTTCAGCATCGTGGGATGCGCGCAGACGCGCAGAATCTGGCCGCGGGGCCCGATGTATTCGGCAATGCCGAGCGCCTCGCGCAAGCGGGCATCGTGGAGGCGCAGGAGGCGCCCGACGATCGCGGCGCACGCGAGCGCGTTCCAGGCGCCCGAGCAATGGTAGTCGGAAACGCTCTGATGCAAGGCGATCCCGGCACGCGTGCCGATTTCATAGCCGATGACGAGGCAGGTCAGGAATTCCGCCGCGTCGCAGTCAGCGCCGGCGTCGATCGCGGCGAGCAGCGCGGGCAGCACCGCGACACCGCCGTGACCCTTGGTGAGCACGTGGCCGTCGTGCGCGTCGAGGGCGTCGATCGTCGTCGCGCCCGCGAATGCCGCGCCCGCTGCACTCGCTCGCCTTCCGTCGAACAGGATCCGGGCGCCGCCTTCGCGACTCGTCATGTGCGTCGCGGCGTAGGCGTTGACGATCGAAGCGGCCGGCGTGCGCGCACCTCCGGCGGCCACGCCGATCAGGTCGAGGAGACACCGCTCGGCCTGGCGCACGACGTCCGCCGGAATGGATTCCAGTGCGAGCGTTCGGACGAAGGTGACGACGTCATTCATTCGCCGCGCGCGCTGCCGTATTCCGCGATCAGTTCGCGCTTCAGCACCTTGCCGCTCGGATTCGTCGGCAGGCTGTCGACGAACACGATCCTGCGCGGCCGCTTGTACGATGCGAGGTCGTGACTCGATCGGCAGAAGGCGTCGATCGTCTCGGCCGCCACATCGGGTGTGTTGCGCACGACGAACGCCGTGACTGCGTTGCCCCATTTCTCGTCGGGAAGGCCCACCACCGCCGCCTCCTTCACGCCGGGGCAGCGGTACAGCACTTCCTCGACTTCGCGCGGATAGATGTTCTCGCCGCCCGAGACGATCAGGTCGTCGACACGGCCGCGAAAATAGAAAAACCCCTCGTCGTCCCGGCTTACCAGGTCGCCGGAATACAGCCAGCCGTCGCGAAGCTTGCGTGCGGTTTCGACCGGATTGTTCCAGTACCCCCACATCACCTGCGGTCCGCGCACGATCAGCTGTCCGATTTCGCCGGCCTCCGCCAGTTCGTCGGGCGTCACGTCGTCCTCGGGGCGATGCGTGATGACGCGGCAGGTGCTGATCAGCGTCGGCTTCCCGCACGACCCTAGATGCGACAGCGCATGCTCGGGGTGCAACAGTAGCGCGAGGCTCGCCTCGGTCAGGCCATAACCGTTGAAGATGTTGGGGCAGAACGTGTTGATGACGCGCTCCATCGTCGCCGCGGCGATCGCTGCGCCGCCCGTTGTGATCATCCGCAGGCTGCTGACGTCGTAGTGGCCGAACTGCGGGTGATGCAGCATCTCCTGGATCTGCGTCGGCACCGCGAACAGCGTCGTGACGCGCTCCGCCTGGATCGTCTCGAGCGTCTTCAGCGCGTCGTAGTAACCGAGGACGACGTTCGTGCCGCCAACCATCATGTGCGGAATGAAAAAGGCCTGCATGCCGCCGACGTGATAAAGCGGCGCGATGTGCAGCGCGACGTCGGTGTGGCGCAGCCCGTATTCCATCACGCAGTTCATCGCGATCGCGACGTCGTTGATGTGGTTGTGCATCACGCCCTTGGAGCGACCCGTCGTGCCTGACGTGTACACCAGTGCGGACAGATGGCTCGACGACGGGATCGGCCGCGGGACGTCGCTTTCGGGCGTGTGTTCGGCGATCGTGTCGAAATGGTGGTGACCGGGCGGCACGTTCGCCGGATCGTAGGCGCACGAGATGAAGTCGTGCACGCTGCGAACGCGGCGCTCGATTTCGAGCACGTTCGGCGTCAGGTAACGGCCGTAGATCAGCACGCGCGCACCGGAATCCTGCAGCACCGCCGCGGCCTCGCCGGCGGCGAGGCGAAAGTTGAGCGGCACGGCGACGGCGGAAAGGAGCTGGCAGGCGAAATACGTCGTGACCGAGTTTTCCGACGTCGTGACGTAGAAGGCGACGCGATCGCTCGGCCGGACGCCAAGATCGGCCAGACCTTGCGCAAAGCGGCGCACGCGCGCATGCCACTGGCGGTACGTCCAGCGCCGATCCTCGAAGATCAGCGCCGTGTGGTCCGGATAGCGCTCCGCCGCCTGGACGAAAATCGACGCGATGTCCATGGCGCCGTATCGGCTGCGATCAGAGCGCCGGCTTGATCGTCGGC
>DASSEA010000277.1:0-12863 GCA_035696805.1 Casimicrobiaceae bacterium | reverse complement strand
CGCTCGCGCACGCGCTCGAAGTCGATGCCGCGACCGTCGTCGGACAGCTCGATCGCGATTTCGTTGCCGACCTGGCGAACGGTCAATTCGATCTCGCCCGTTTCCGACTTGCCCGCGGCGACGCGCGCCGCGCGCGATTCGATGCCGTGGTCGAGCGCATTGCGCAGCAGATGCTCGAGCGGACCGACGAGCTTTTCGAGCACCGAGCGATCGAGCTCGGTCTGCGCCCCGTGGATTTCCAGGTTGGCGCGCTTGTCGAGTTCGCGCGCAGTCTTGCGCAGGATCCGGTACAGGCGCTCGGACAGGCTGTTGAACGGGACCGTGCGGATCGCGAACAGCCGCTGCTGCACGTCGCGTGACAGGCGGGCCTGCGCAAGCAGCGCCGCGTCGGCATCGTCGAGGTTCTTGAGCAGGGCCTGCTGCACGGTCGATACGTCGTTGATGCCTTCGGCGAACGAGCGCGTCAGTTCCTGGAAGCGCGTGTAGCGATCGAGCTCGAGCGGGTCGAACTCCTCGTGCGCGGCGCTGACGAGCGACATCCGCGACTGGATCTGCGTCTCCGCATGCAGCTCGATTTCGCGCACCTGACCGCGCAGGCGGATCACGCTGCCGGTGAGCTCGAGCAGGTTCTGCTTCAACGCGCGCAACTCGCCTTCGACGCGCGCGCGGGCGATCGCGACCTCGCCGGCTTCGTTCACCAGGCGATCGACGATGTCGGCACGCACGCGGAGCATCGCTTTGGCCGTATCCGCATCGGCGAGGGGATCGACGCGCGTCGGCGCGACCCCGGCCGAAGATGTATCGCGTGCGGGGGCGGCCACGGCTGGCGTACCAGCGGCGGCGGCATCCGGTGCACCGGCGCCGACGGGAACCGCATGCGCAAGCCAGGGCACGGCAACGTTGGTCCGGCCTTCGCGAAGCGCATCCAGCACGAATCCGATGCGATCGAGATCGGTGTCGAGCGCTTCGAACAGATCAGCGGTCGGTGTGACCGGGACGTCGCCCAGCGTCAGGCGCGATTCCATCCGATGCGCGAGCTCGCCGAGCCGCATTGCACCCGCCATCCGTGCGCTGCCCTTCAACGTATGCAGCGTGCGGCGGAGCTGCGCGCCGTTATCGACGTCGTCGGGTGCGCGCCGCCACGCTCTCACCTCCTCGCCGGCCTGCGGGAAGAGTTCGTTCGCTTCTTCGAGGAAGATCGGAAGAATCGTCGCGTCGACGTCGTCGGTCACGTCGAGCAGCGACTCGTCGCTGGCAACGGGACGCTGTGCTGCCGGTGCGGGCGCGGCCGGCAGCGGCCAGGCGGCCAATTCGGGTGCGGGCGGCGATGCCGGTGCACTCGGCGGTGTTCGCGCCGGCCGCTGCTCGTCCCGCGGCGCATCGAGGTGCCCGGCGAGCGGCGGGAAGTCGACGAGGGGTTCCTCGACGTGGACTTCGTGATGCCGTTGCTCGGCCGGAGGCACGCTCTCGGTTGGCGGCGCGGCGTGCAACGGCGCGTCGACCGTGGGCTCGGCCTGCAAGCGCTCCTCGCCCGGCGGCTCGGCGCGCAACGACGTTTCGATAGGCGGCTCGGCGCCCAACGACGCCTCGTCCGTGGCAACGGTAGCGCCGCCAGCGGGAGTGACGTCGCCGTCCGCGCGTAACAACGCGGCGACCGGCGGCGGCGCATCCGGCATAGCGGTTCCGCCGACGAGCCGCGGCGCTTCGACCGTGGGCACCGTCGTCACGTCGGTTCCGAACGCGTCCGGGGGCAGCAAGGGATCGACGGCCGGCATGTCGGCCAGCGCCTCCCTGCGCATGTCGTCGAGTTCGTTGACGATGTCGGCCGCCTCGCGCTCGTCGCTCGCCGTGAAGGGTTCACGGCTCTTGACGCGACTCACGAAATGCGCGAGCCCCGCGGTGGCTCGCGCGAGCACCGGTTGCGCGGTGCTCGGGAACGGCGCTCCGCGTTCTTCGAGCGCGAGCAGCGCCTGCTCGAGCGCGCGCGCCGTCGTGGCGATCAACGCGATGCCGCCGGTGCGATGGATGCCGCACAGCGTGTGGCTCGCGCGAACCATCGCAACGACCGGCATGTGATCGGGATCGAATTGCAGCACCGACACTTCGTGCTGCAACACGGCGACGTGCTGGTCCGCTTCGTCGCACAGGATGCGCCACAACGCCGCAGACAGCGTGACCGAGCCGACCGTCACGTCCTCGGGCTCGAGTGGCGCAGGCGGTTCGGGTGCGCGCGGCACATCGGCGAGCAACGTCAGTCCCGCGCCGTGCGTACGTGCACGCGAGTCCGCGGGAGCGTGGCCGACCGTGTTGTCCGCGACCACGCGCAGCACGGGCTTCGCGACATCGCGTGCGTCGGCCGGCACGCCGACGTCGATCGTTTCATCGACCGACTGCTCGATCACCGTGACGCTCGGCGCGTCCGCATCGTCGAGCGCTGCGCCGAGTTCGGGGAAATCGACTAGTTCGAGATCCGGTACGAGCGCACTCGTCGCCTGTGCATCGGCTCCGCTCGCCGCCGAGGATCCTTCGGAGGCCGGATAGCGGATCGGCGCATTCGACTCGATCGCAAACGGCGCGAAGGTTTCGTGCGGCTCCGTGCCGGGCGTCGAGGGGCGCGTGACGATCGGACCAATCGGCTGATCGGTCTCGATCGGCGTCGGCGGGACCGGCGCGGCGGGCACGGGCAGCAACGGCATCGACGGCGCGACGCCACCGGGCAGCTCGCCTTCGACCGCGCGCAACGCAGCCTGCAGCGGCGCCGGATCGGTGGCAAAGCGACCCGTTTCCCGCAACTCCTTCACCCACAGCCGGAAGCTTGTCTGCGCGACGCCGATCAGTGCTATCACCGCAGGCGTCACGCGCCGATCCTCTTCGAGCAGCCGGTTATGAACGCGCTCGACGCCCCACGCGAGCTCGCCGAGTTCGGTCAAGCCGACCATGCGGCCGCTGCCCTTCAGCGTGTGGAACTGGCGGCGCACGGTGACGAGCGCTTCGCGGTCGCCGGGATTGTGTTCGAGCACGCGGCGATTCGCGTCGACGGCGTCGAGCACTTCGTCGGCTTCGGTCAGGTAGATGTCGACGAGTTCGGCGTCGAGCGTGCTCGCGTCGGTGTCGAGCAGGCGCCGCGTTTCCTCGGAGATGGCCGGTGCCGGCGCAGCGCCGGTCTCGACGATCAGGTCGACGCTTGCGGCGAGCGCGGCGTCGCCGCGTCCCGCGTCGATCTCCTTCAGCGCGGCGTTGGCTTGCGCGACGAGTTCGCCATCGCCGATCAGATCGGCGTCATCGCGCAGGCTGGCGAGCTTGCCGCGAAGCTCGGCGCGCGCCGACGCATCGGCGGGCGCGTCGCGAACATCGGCCATCAGGCCCGGCAGCGCCGCCCGCAACTGCGCGACCGAGTCTTCGACCGACTCGACCTCCGGCACGACGGGCTGCGGCGTTTCGCCGAGCCGCTTCGCAATCAGCGGTGCGATGATGCGTGCACGGTCCGGACGCTGATGCAACACGGCGTCGATATAAAAGCCGAGCCCCGACAGCGATTCGGCCAGAAGCTCGAGTCCCTCCTCGTCGACGTGCGCGTCCGCGTTCGCGTACGTCTCGATCTGCGTCTGGCAGAGCGCGAGCAAGCGATCGGCGTCGTCGAGCTCGAGCATCCGCAATGCACCGCGGATCTGCTGGCTGTCCTTCGCGAGCGCGCCGAGTTCGAAGCGCCGTGTATGGTCGCGGAAGAACGCGTCGAGCACCTGTTCCATGTGACGAAGATTCGCGCGAACCTCGCGCATGACTTCGCCGAGCAGCACGCGCTCCTGCGCCTTGCGCGACATTTCGTCCAGCACCGGCGCGGCAGTCGGCGCCGAACGGCCGGTGCGTGCAGCGTCGAGACGCGCAAGCATCGCGTCGACCTGCTGGCCGAATTCCGGCGACAAGCTGTTGTAATTCTCGAACGCGCTCTCTGCGAGCAGGAGCGCCGTCGCGAACTCCATGGCGATCGGTTCGGAAACGCCCTCCGGCGGCATGTCGGCGAGTCGACCCGTCAGCGCCGCCATCAATTTGATCAACGCGGGATGACCGATGTCGCGCGCCTTCGCGTGCGCGGACGCCAGCAACTGCGCGAGCTTCGGCAGCGTGTCCGACCGGCCCGACGCGGCCTTGAGCCACGCGTCCTTGGCGTGCGCGACCTGCTCGCGCGCCTCGCGCAGCAGAGGCTGCAGCCGCACGACGTCGGCATCGAGCGCCTCGACCGTTGGAATCAGCGCCGCCAGGTGATAGGCGCGCTGCACGACTTCCACGCGCGGCGACGCGTTCTTCGCGGTCGCGATGTAATAGAGGACTTCGCGACGCAGTCGGTCGGCGACCTTCGCGCTGCCTTCGGTCACGCGGCGAATCTGCATGTCGATGCGCGCGACGAGCTGCTTGGCGCCGAAGCTGCGCTCGAGCGCACCCGTTTCGAGCGCTTCGAGCAGCGCAGCGGCCGTCCACCAGAACGCGCGAAGCGTCGGTTGCGTCGTCACCTCCTCGATGGCGCCGATCGCCTCGCGCATCGCCGTCGCGCCGTGCTCGGCACCGCGCAGCCAGTCGAGGAGCCCGCGCTGGTACTGCCGCCGTTCCTTCAACAGGTGCGATGCGAGGCGCGCTGCCGGCATGATCTCGCTCGGCGTCGACCGCGGCGCGCGCACGTTCAGATCGGGGTAGAAGAGGTCGGTCGGCGCGGGGGCATCGACACCGCGCGCTTTTTGCATCGCCTCGTATTCGTTGAAGAGCGCGAGCGGAACCGGCTGCGCGCCGTTCGCAACGTCGCTCAGGAACACGCGCACGCGGCTGATGGCGTGCGCGACGAGATCCACGATGCCGGGAACGTCCTCGGCTGCCGCTTCCTCGAGACGCACGAGGTGGCGTTCGATCTCGTCGGTGAACGCGACGACGGCGTCGAGGCCGACCATCTGGATCGCCCCCGCCGCCTGATGCACGTGGGCGCGTGCGTGCTTCAGCGCCGCGTTGTCGCCGGGATTGGCGCGAAACGTTGCGAGCGCGTCGGTACCGCGCGTCAGCGCTTCGTCGATTTCACCCTGGACCCACGACAGCGGGCCGAGATCGAACTCGGCGGCGGTTTCGCTCAAAACGGCGGACATACGCGGCTCGCGTCCCCTCGGCGATGCACTAGACCTTGAAGCCCGCGACCGAGCTGCGCAGTTCGGCGGCGAGCTTCGTCAACTGGCCGATCGACACGTTCGTCTGCTTCGTGCCCTCGGTCGTTTCCTCGGAGATGCGCAGGATGCCCTGCATGCCACGCGTCACGTCGTTGACCGATGCCGATTGGCGCTGCGTCTGCGCCGAGATGCGGCCGATCAGGTCGGCGAGTTCGCGCGAGACCCGCTGGATTTCGGCGAGCGCCTGTCCGGCGGCGTCGGAGAGCTTCGCGCCCTCGACCACGCCGACCGTCGATTTTTCCATCGCCGCCACCGCGTCCTGCGTGTCCGCCTGAATCGTCTTGACGATCGCTTCGATCTGCTTCGTCGCTTCGCCCGAGCGTTCCGCGAGCCGCTGCACTTCCTCCGCGACGACGGTGAAGCCGCGCCCCGCTTCGCCAGCCGACGCGGCCTGGATCGCCGCGTTCAGCGCGAGCACGTTCGTCTGCTCGGTGATGTCGGAAATGAGCTCGACGATTTCGCCGATCTCGAGTGACGATTCGCCGAGGCGCTTGATGCGCTTCGACGTTTCCTGGATCTGCGAGCGGATGTCGTTCATCCCCGAGATCTGATCCTGCACGGCGGTCCCGCCGACCGCTGCCGCGGCGAGCTGCGCTTCGGCCACCTTGGCCGATTGCGCAGCGTTGTGCGCGACCTCGTTGATCGATTCGGCCATCGTCAGCACCGAGGCCGACGCCTGCTGGATTTCGCGGTTCTGCCGCTGCGAGGCTTCGAACAGGCGGTTCGAGATCGCCTGCGTTTCCTGCGTCGCCTTCGTCACCTGATCGGTCGCGGAATTGATCCCGCGCACCAGCGTTCGCAATTCCTCGATCGTGAAGTTGATCGAATCGGCAATGGCACCGGTCACGTCCTCGGTGACCGAAGCCTGCACGGTGAGGTCGCCGTCCGCCAGGTTGCCCATTTCGTTCAGGAGCCGCAGGATGGCCTCCTGGTTCCGCTTGTTCTCGTGTTCGCTGTCCTGAGCGCGGAGCCGCGCGTCGTCGAGGAACACCTTGCCGACGAGGGCGAGGCACCCGAGTGCGAGCAGCGCGAACGTGATGGCGAATGCGAGCGTCCACGGACGCGTCCGGTTGCCGTTTTCGTATGCATCGGCAAGCTTGGTCGTATCGTCCAGGAGCTGCTCGGCCTCGTTGTTGATGCTGCGCGCCGCCTGCTTGGCGACGACGAGGTTCGTCATGTTCGACAGGATCGCGCTGACGCCCGTCTGATAGGCGGCGAAGCGCTTGCCGAGCTCGGTGAGCGTCGCACGGGCGTCGTCCGAACGCACCGCCGAGATGCGCAGCGCATCGCTGCCCTTGGCGAGGCCGCTCTGGACGTCGCGGAACGTCGTGTCGTCCCGACCGAGCAGGAATGCCACTTCGGGATCGATCTCGTCGGCGGCCGCGAGGGCGTTCGCATTCTTCGCGATGCGCTGGGACAGCACGGCGAGCTGGTTCGCGTAATCGACTTCGCGCAGGCTGCCGCCCGCCTGCCCGATTTCGCGCGCCGCCTGCTGCGCGAGTTCCAGGAGGCCGGTGTTGCCTTGGTTGATCCCTTCGAGGCCGCGCGCAAGAGACGTCAGGCTCTTTTCGTTGTCCACGAGCCGCTTGGCCGCGGCGTCGACGCGCTCCCAGCGGTTCTTGACGGCGCTGAGCGTCTCGGCCGCCGCGGCATCCTGCGTCGGATCGAGCGTCGCGCCCCTGAACGGACCGCCGTTCAGCAGTGCGTCGAGATTGACGCGGAAGCGCTCGCGGCTGTCGCGGACGGCGGCGAATGCCGCGGCCTGGCCTTGCGCCGCCAGCGCGGAGCCGCGCGCAAGGCGCTGCGACAGCATCTGCATTTCGGTTGCGATCGACGACTGGATCGACTGCTGAGTCGCTGCGCGGTTGTCGAGATAGACCATGAACGCGGCGAGCGCAAGGAACGCGACCGTCAGCACGCCGAGGATCTGAAACTGCCTGACGACGGGCAGGTTGCCGATCAGCCCGAGCTTCGGCGGCGCGGACGCCGCGTTGCTGGCCGTGCGCAACTGATCCATGACCGACATCGTGGACGGCGGGTCGTAACCTTCCGGCGAGTGGATGCCCATGCGCACCTGCGTGGTCGGCGCATCGAAGTCCGTGTTTTCAGCCGCGCGCGCCTCGCCGCCGAAGAGCCTTGCCATTTTCATTGCCATGGAGCCTCCGAATGCGTCGTCGCCGCGGGCGTCATGCGCCCACCTGCAGGAACGCGGGATCGCGCGAGAGCTTGCCGAGGTCGATTTCCTGCCACGTGGTGCCGTCGGTGTCGAGCCACCGCCGCACGTGCCACGCCGGCCGCTCGGTGTCGTCGTGGGCGGGCTGCAGTTGTGAGAGATTGCGCAGGCCCAGCACGCGCTGGACGACGATGCCGGCGTTCTGCTCGCCGTTCCTTGCGTTCACGAGGATGAGCCGCGCGAGATTGTCGAGTACCACCGCCGGGTGCCCGAGGAACGCCGGGAAGTCGATGACGCTGAACAGGTTGCCGCGTATGTTGGCAAGCCCGAGGAACCAGGCCTGCGTGAGCGGCACCGGCACGATCGGCGGCACGGCGATCACCTCGCCCGCGTCGGCGAGCCGGATCAGCCACCGTTCGCTGCCGCTCGCGAGCCCGAGACGCGACGACTCGACCTGCGCAGCGGTCTTCGCCGCGAGGCGCGTGGCGAGTTCCTGCTGGAACGAACGGAGGTCGAGGCGGGCTGCGCGAGTCATGTAGGTTGGGCGAAGACTTAAGGCGTCAGCCGAGCGAGGAGATCTTCGCGAGCAGTTCGTCGCGGTCGACGGGTTTCACGACATAGTCGCGCGCCCCCTGCCGCAGCCCCCAGATCTTGTCCGTTTCCTGGCTCTTCGACGTGCACATGATGACCGGGATCGACTTCGTCACCGGGTCGCGGCTGATCGCGCGCGTCGCCTGGAAGCCGTTGAGGCCGGGCATGACGACGTCCATCAGGATCAGATCCGGCTTCACCTGCCGCGCTTTCACGATCGCGTCCTCGCCGCTGTCGCTCGCCAGCACGTCGTAGCCCGCTTTGGTCAGCAGGTCGGAAAGCATGTGCCGCTCGGTGGCGGAGTCGTCGACGATCAGGATCTTGCGGATGCTGCCCATGTTCGCTCCCTTGCGTTCGGCGTCGCGGGCTTCGGCGACGATCGCACGCGCGGTAATCGGGGTGGTCATGCCCTGTCGTCTCCCTGCTGCGCTGTCATTAACCTGATGCTTATGCCGCGATCGACTTCACATGCGCGGCGACCGCCTTCAGCAGGCTTTCCTTGGTGAACGGCTTCGTCAGGTACTGATCGGACCCGACCATCCTTCCGCGGGCCCGGTCGAACAGCCCATCCTTCGACGACAGCATGACGACGGGCATCGCGTGAAACCGGCTGTTCTTCTTGATGAGCGCGCACGTCTGGTAGCCGTCGAGCCTAGGCATCATGATGTCGACGAACACGAGGTCCGGCTGGTGGTCGGCAATCTTGGCGAGCGCATCGAAGCCGTCCTCGGCCAGGATCACCGTGCACCCGGCCTGCAGCAGGAAGATCTCCGAGCTGCGGCGAATGGTGTTCGAATCGTCGATCACCATCACCTTGATCCCCGACAGGGGGCTGCGGCTCGGAGCTTCGTTGACCATCGGCACCTTCGTGGCTGGTGTTGGCGGCATCGGCCGCTGCGTCGCCGCCGCACCGACGCGACGGGCCGGCCTCGCGGCCGAACCCGCGCACCACGCCGGCGCAAGCGTCACCTCGGCCGAGTCTGACACGGGCGAAGGCGCTTGCCTAGAGCATAAAGCTTGCCGGAATCGGGCTTGTGCGCAAAATCGGGCTAAAACGCAACATCCCGACACGTTTTCGGCGGGGACCGGCCTGCCGTCCGGCGGCATCCCCTGACGCTAGGTGACGGCTAGCGGCCGAGGAACATGCGGTACGCGGGGTTGGCGGACTCGTCGACGTAGTCGTAGCCGAGGCGATCGAGGAAGCGCTGGAACTGCGCGCTTTCGCCGGGGGGCACCTGCATGCCGACCAGCACGCGGCCGTAATCGGCGCCGTGGTTGCGGTAATGGAAGAGGCTGATGTTCCAGCCGGCGCTCATGCTGTCGAGAAAGCGCATCAGCGCCCCCGGGCGCTCGGGGAACTCGAAGCGGTACAGGATTTCGTGCTCGGCGGCGGGGGCGTGCCCGCCCACGAGGTGGCGCACGTGGAGCTTGGCCATCTCGTTGTCGGTCAGGTCGTACGCCTCGATGCGGCCGCGCGCAAGCGCCGCGAGGAGCTGTTCGGTCTCGCGACGGTCCGAGACCTCGATGCCGACGAACAGGTGCGCAACCGCCGGGTCCGCGTAGCGGTAGTTGAACTCGGTGACCGACCGCTTGCCGAGGAGCGCGCAGAACTGGCGGAAGCTGCCAGGCCGCTCCGGGATCGTCACCGCGATGATCGCTTCGCGCTGCTCGCCGAGTTCGGCCCGCTCGGCGACGAAACGCAGCCGGTCGAAGTTCATGTTGGCCCCGCAGGCGATCGCCGCGAACGTGCGATCGGTGACGCGTGACCGTGCGACCCAGGCCTTCACGCCGGCGATGGCAAGCGCCCCGGCCGGCTCCAGGATCGAGCGCGTGTCCTCGAACACGTCCTTCAGCGCGGCGCAGATCGCATCGGTGTCGACGAGCACGATGTCGTCGACGTACTTCCGAGCCAGCCGGAACGTTTCGCGCCCGACCTGCTTGACGGCGACGCCATCGGCAAAGAGGCCGACGTGCGGCAGCACGACGCGGCGGCCGGCCTTGATCGACCGTGCCATCGCGTCCGAGTCCTCGGGCTGCACGCCGATGATGCGCACCTCCGGTCGTACCCGCTTCACGTAGCTCGCGACGCCGCTGATGAGGCCGCCGCCGCCGATCGCGATGAAGATCGCATCGAGCGGTCCCTGGCATTGCCGCAGGATCTCCATGCCGATCGTGCCCTGCCCGGCGATGACGTCGGGATCGTCGTAGGGATGCACGAACGTCCCGCCCGTTTCGGCGAGCAGGCGCTGAGCCTTTTCGTACGCGTCGGAGTACGAATCGCCGTGGAGCACGACGCGCGCACCGCGCGCTTCGACGGCGGCGATCTTGATCTGCGGCGTCGTCACCGGCATCACGATCGTCGCGGCGCAGCCGAGGCGCTGCGCAGCCAGCGCGACACCTTGCGCATGGTTGCCGGCGGACGCGGCGATCACGCCGCGAGCACGCTCGGCGGCGCTCATGTGCGCCATCTTGTTATAGGCGCCGCGCAGCTTGAACGAGAACACCGGCTGCTGGTCCTCGCGCTTCAGGAGCACGCGGTTGCCAAGCCGCGCGGACAGCGTCGTCGCCAGTTCGAGCGGCGTCTCGAACGCGACGTCGTAGACCTTCGCGGTCAGGATCTTCTGCAGGTAATCGACGGGCATGCCGGAGCGGACGCAGCGCGGGAAGCCTGCGAGCGTAGCAGGACGGCGTCGGGCGTCCGGCCGGTCAGGCGGCCACGGCCACCTCGAGCACGACGTCTGTCGCGGCCTCCCGCTCGAGTTCGAGCCACACGCAACCGGCTTTCGCCTCGCGCGCCAGCGCATCGAGATACGCACGGTGCGCGGCAAGTTCGTCCGCGTCCGGTATGACGCAGTGGATCACGTAGCGCGGCACGCCGTCCGCACCGCTGTCACGGAGGAGGTAGCTCTGGGGCAGCGTCGGCACGTGCATGTCGATGATCAGCGTTTCCTGGCCGCGCGTCATCGCGAGGTACACCTCCGCCAGGAGCTGCGCATCGAGCAGCGCGCCATGCAGCGTGCGGTGCGCATTCGACACGCCAAAGCGCTCGCACAGCGCGTCCAGGCTGTTGCGCTTGCCCGGGAACGTTTCGCGCGCGAGGGCGAGCGTATCGACGAGGCGCTCGTAGATCGACGTCGACCGGGGCAGTCCGCACGCGTCCAATTCCGCGTCGAAGAACGCGACGTCGAACGGCGCGTTGTGAATGATCCACTCCGAGCCGCGTGCGAAATCGATGAACTCCGGGGCGACGTCTACGAAACGCGGCTTGCCGCGCAGGTCGTCGCGCGTAAGCCCGTGCACCTCCGTCGCGGCGAAGTCGATGTCGCGCTCGGGATCGAGGCGGAAGTGCAGATGGCGCCCGGTCAACCGGCGATTCACCACTTCGACGGCCGCGAACTCGATGATCCGATGACCCTGCTTGGGATCGAGCCCGGTTGTCTCGGTGTCGATGAGGAGTTGGCGCATTGCGTGAAGCCTACTTCCTGTACTTCTGTATCGTCGATTGTATTTCAGCGATCGCGCGCTCGATCTCGTCGTCGGTCAGGTCGCGTTCGCGACCCACGCGATCGGTCAGCGTCACCGTGGTTTCGAGTTGCGTTTCGAACTGGCCGAGTTCGAGCGCGTCGGTCGTCGTCGACGGCTGATCGGCGAGCGTCTCCGGCCCCCAGCGCACGATGATCGCCGACAGGTTGTCCCCTTCGACGCCGCCGCGCTGCTCGGCTTCGCGCATGATCTGCGGCGCCGTCGTCAGGATCGGCGTCGACGTCAGCATCGTCGACATCTCGCCGGGTGGATAGACGCTCCACAATCCATCGGTGCACAGGATCAGGATGTCACCATTCAACAGCGGCGTCCGCTTCGAGAGGTCGATGACCGGCTCCGCCGCTCCGCCAAGACAACTGAAGATCTTGTTGCGATCGGGATGCGTGGCGACGTCCTGCGGCGCAATGATGCCCTGGTCGACGAGGTATTGCACTTTCGAATGGTCCTTCGTCGCGCCGATCACCCGGCCCTGCCGCAACAGGTAGAACCGCGAATCGCCGACATGCGCCCAATGCGCGTGGTTGCCCTGCACGACGACCGCGACGCAGGTCGTGCGCGGCGTCTCCAGCATCGAGAACTGGCTGGCGTACGAGCCCAGCGCAGCATGCGCCCGCAGCATCGTTTCCTGCATGAACTTGAGCGGGTTGCGCAGGATCGGCTTCGCCTCCTGCTGGAAGCGCTCGATGAACAGCCGCACGCAGATCTGCGCGGCGATCTCGCCACCGACGTGGCCGCCCATGCCGTCGGCGATGACGAGCAGCAGCGTCTCGCGGCTGTACGTGTAGGCAATACGGTCCTGGTTGACGTCGCGCGCCCCCTTGCGCGACTCCTGGAAGATCGTGAAACGCATGACGGCGGAACGCGACGGGCGCTCTTCAGGCGCCGATCTCCGAGAACAGCAGGCGCTTGAGGTTGCCAAGGAACGTCAGCTTGCGCTTGTTCGGCGTGATGTCGCGGATCGCGCGTTGCAGCGCGAATACGCTTTGCGGACGCTCGAGCGGATCGAGCCGCAGGCACCAGTCGATCACTTCAAGCAGGTTGTCGGAATACTGGCCCGACCAGATTTTTTTCGCCGACACGAGATGGTCTTCGGACAGCCGCGCATCCGCCGCCTGCGGCGCGAACGCCGCGAGGCACGCGAACATCGACGCGCCGGTTCCGTACACGTCGGTCCATGGGCCCAGGCGGTCGTGATCGCGGTACTGCTCGGGCGCTGCGAACCCCGGCGTGTACATCGGCGCGAGCTTCGGCCGGTTGGTCGTCAGCGTCTGCCGCGCAGCGCCGAAATCGAGCAGCACCGGGCTGCCGTCGGTGCGGAGGTAGATGTTGGCGGGCTTGATGTCGAGATGCAG
>DASSEA010000276.1:0-4680 GCA_035696805.1 Casimicrobiaceae bacterium | reverse complement strand
TCAACGCCACGTCGCGCGAGCAGCTCGACGACCTCTATCGCGAACTGGTCGCGCACCCGATGGTCGCGATGGTGCTGTAGGCGGACGACGTCGATCCCGCCGCTTCGATGAGCGTCCCGCCGGCGCAGCACGCGGTCATCGACCGCGGCGAAGCGCCGGCGGTCCCCGTCGTCCGCGCGCTCGGCCGCACGGATTACGCGGCTACGTGGCGCGCGATGCAGGCATTCACCGACGCGCGCACGCCGGGCACCGCCGACGAGATCTGGCTGACCGAGCATCCGCCGGTCTACACGCTTGGCCTCGCCGGCCGGCGCTCGCATCTGCTGCGCGACAATGGCATCCCTGTCGTCAAGGTGGATCGCGGCGGACAGGTGACGTACCACGGTCCGGGCCAGCTCGTCGCCTACCTGTTGTTCGACCTGAAACGCTCGCGCCGCGGCATCCGCGAGATGGTCCGGCGCATCGAGACGGCGGTGGTAGCATGGCTTGCAGCCGCGGGCGTCGATGCGCACGGAAAGCCCTCGGCGCCCGGCGTCTACGTGACGCACGACGGCGTCGAAGCGAAGATCGCTGCGCTCGGTCTCAAGGTGCGCAACGGCTGCACGTATCACGGCGTCGCCGTCAACATCGACATGGATCTTTCGCCCTTCGACGACATCGACCCCTGCGGCTACCCGGGGCTGCGCGTCGCGCAACTCGCCGATTTCGGCGTGCGACGCAGCGTCACCGAGGCCGGGCGCGAACTCGCCCCGGTGCTCGCGCGTCATCTCGCATGAGCAACGACGCGTCGCGCAGCGCCGGCGAACAGGCGCCCGTCAACACCGCCGGCGTCAAGCACAAGGGCGATGCGAAAACCGCCCGGATCCCGATCAAGGTCGTCGCCGCGGAACCGTTGCGCAAGCCCGCATGGATCCGCGTGCGCGCGCCGTCGTCGCCGCGCTTTCACGCGATCAAGCGGATCTTGCGCGAGCATCGGCTGCACACGGTATGCGAGGAGGCGTCGTGCCCGAACATCGGCGAGTGCTTCGGCAAAGGCACGGCGACGTTCATGATCATGGGCGACATCTGCACGCGGCGCTGCCCGTTCTGCGACGTCGGCCACGGTCGGCCGCTGCCGCTCGATGCCGACGAACCGCGCAACCTCGCAACGACGATCGCTGCGCTCAGCCTTCGCTATGTCGTCATCACGAGCGTCGATCGCGACGACCTCCGCGACGGCGGGGCGGCGCACTTCGTCGCGTGCATACGTGCCGTCCGCGAAGCGTCGCCGCGCACGCAGGTGGAGGTGCTCGTCCCCGATTTCCGCGGTCGGCTCGACCGCGCGCTCGACGTGCTGGCGGAGGCTCCGCCGGACGTGATGAACCACAACGTGGAAACCGTGCCGCGGCTTTACCGTCAGGTGCGGCCCGGTTCCGATTACGCGCATTCGCTGGCGCTCCTGCAAGCGTTCAAGCGGCGCTTCCCCGACGTGCCGACGAAGTCCGGGCTGATGGTCGGGCTCGGCGAGACCGACGCCGAGATCCTCACGACGCTGCGCGACATGCGCGCCCACGCGATCGACATGCTGACGCTTGGCCAGTACCTGCAGCCGTCGTCCGCGCACCTGCCGGTCCAGCGCTACGTGCACCCCGACACGTTCGCGTCGTTCGAGCGCGAAGCGTATGCGCTGGGTTTTCGTCACGCGGCGGTCGGTGCGCTGGTCCGCTCGTCGTATCACGCGGATCGGCAGGCCGAGGAAATACTCGCCGCCGATTGAACGGCGGGTTACGGCGTCGGTGGTATCACGCGCGCGAGGCGCCCTTGACCCGGTCAACAAACCGGCGCGTCACCGATCGTCCGGCAGCGGCACGCCCTTCGGCCAGAGCAGCCACATCCGTCCCGATTGACGCATTCGACCCGCGAGCGACCCTGCCTCGTCGCCGAAACCCCAGAAGAAATCGGCACGCACGGCGCCGCGGATCGCACCGCCGGTGTCCTGCGCCATGACGAGCCGATGCAACGGCGCGTCGGACAGCGGCTCGGTCGTCGCCAGGAAGACGGGCGCGCCGAGCGGCAGCGCGCGGGCATCGACGGCGATCGTGCGACCCGCGAGCAGCGGCACGCCGAGGCTGCCGATCGGCCCGTCGATTCGCGCTTCGAGCGTGCCCGGCGCCGACGGCGTCACTTCGCGAAAGAACACGTAACTCGGATTCTCGTCGAGAAGTTGCGGCAGTCGGTCGGGATGACGACGTCCCCAGTCGCGAATCCCCTGCATCGACGCTTCGCCGAGCGTCATTTCACCGCGGTCGATCAACACGCGCGCGACCGATCGAAACGGATGGCCGTTCTGATCCGCGTAGCCGACGCGCATCACGCCGCCCTCGGCGAGCTGCACGCGGCCCGATCCCTGGATCTGCACGAAGAACGCGTCGACGGGGTCGGTGACGTGGACGAGCGCCTTGCCCGCGACGCTGGCCTTGCCGGCGTCGATTTCCGCGCGCGTCCAGTACGGGACGACGCGGCGCCCGTCGATGCGACCGCGGACGCGCTTGCCCTTGAGTTCCGGATACAGGTCGGCCAGTTCGACGACGAGCAGGTCGTCCGGCGGCGCGTACAAGGCAGCGGGGAACGCGGGCCCGCCACTGAGCGAGCCGTGCAGCAACGGCTCGTAATAGCCGGTGACGAGGCCCTGGTCCGAGCCGTCGCGGGTCGACACCCGGTACGGCGTAAAATTGCGCTCGAAGAATTGCCTGATCCCCGCCGCGTCGGTGTCGTCGATCGGGTCCGCGGCCGCGCAGGTCGCCTGCCAGTGCGGCTGCGTGCGTGTGCGTGCGACGAGCGCCTTGCAGCCGACACGAAACGCGGGCCAGACGTCCTGCACGCGGTCGTCGTCCCATCCGGGCAGGTCGCGATAGCTCGTCGCCGTGAACACGGGTTGCGCGGGCGTGGGCGGCGCAACCGGTTGCGGCGGCGTCACCTGGCACGCGGCGAGCACCAGGGTCACCAGGCACAGCGTACGCGCGACGACGCCGCGCCGGACGTGCATTCGATTTCGGCCTAGGAGCGGCATCGGTGACGTGGTTGCTGTTGGAATCCCTGCTTGCGCTCGTCGTGCTGGTTGCGATCGTCGCGTGGACGATGGGTCCGCGGCTTCGGCGGCGACCTCCCCCGCCGGAAGCGCACGATCAGCGCGACGTTCCGCCGAAGCGATGAGGGCGTGCAACGAACCTGACGCGAAATGGACGAGCTATCGGGTCGCGCGGCACATTTCGGCGTCGGGTTTCAGTGCAGCGTCCGGGGAATCGATAGCGTGAACGGAGCGATCGGCACGTCGAACGCGAGGCCGTCTTCCGCGACCATCCGGTACGAGCCGCGCATCGTGCCGACTGCCGTCGGAATGCTCGTGCCGCTCGTGTATTCGAAGCTTTCGCCGGGCTTCAGCACCGGCTGCTTGCCGACGACGCCCTGCCCCTTCACCTCCTGAACGCGGTTTTCGGCGTCGGTGATGATCCAGTGCCGGCTCACGAGTTGCGCCGCGACGCTTCCCGTGTTGGTCACCGTGATCGTGTACGCGAAGACATAATGGTTCTTGTCCGGATCGGACTGATCGGCAAGAAACGTGACTTTCGGCGATACGCTGAACTCGTAACGTGTGTTCTCCGCCATGGCAGCATTGCCCGCATTTTTCTGCGATTATAGTCCGCGATGACACGCGTTCACCGCATTGCGCCGTCGTTGTTGTCGGCGGATTTCGCGCGCCTCGGCGACGAGGTCCGCGCCGTCGTCGACGCGGGCGCCGACATGATTCACGTCGACGCAATGGACAATCACTACGTCCCGAACCTGACCGTCGGACCGCTCGTCTGCGCTGCGATTCGCCCGCACGCGCGCGTTCCGGTCGACGTGCATCTGATGGTGAAACCGGTCGATCGGATCATTCCGGACTTCGCGGCCGCCGGTGCGTCGTACATCAGTTTTCATCCCGAGGCCTCAGAGCACGTCGATCGCACGATCGGCCTGATACACGAGCACGGCTGCAAGGCCGGCCTCGTGCTCAATCCGGCGACGCCGCTCGACTGGCTGATGCATACGCTCGACAAGCTCGATCTCGTCCTGATCATGTCGGTGAATCCCGGGTTCGGTGGACAGGCGTTCATCCCCCACGCGCTCGACAAGTTACGCGCCGCGCGGAAGCTCGTCGATGCGGCGAACGCGCGCACCGGTCGCGAGATCCTGCTCGAGGTCGATGGCGGCGTGAAAATCGACAACATCCGCGAGATCGCCGCTGCCGGCGCGGACACGTTCGTGGCGGGCAGTGCGATCTTCGGCGCCGGCGATTACCGGGCGACGATCGCAGCGATGCGCGCGGCGCTCGACGATACCGGAGGCTCCGCGTGACCGGCGTACGTTGTCGGGGGCGCGCGTCGCCCGCGATGCATTCGCGGCGGCCCGCATGATCGGTGAAGCAGAATTCCGGGCGTTCGCCGCGCAAGGCTACAACCGCATCCCGCTCGTACTCGAGTCGTTCGCCGATCTCGATACGCCGCTGTCGCTGTACCTGAAGCTCGCGCACCAGCGCTATACGTTCCTGCTCGAGTCGGTCGTCGGCGGCGAGCGCTTTGGCCGCTATTCGTTCATCGGCCTGCCGGCGAAGATCCGTTTGCGCGTGAGCGGTACCCACGTCGAAGTCGAGGATGCAGG
>DASSEA010000275.1:0-2996 GCA_035696805.1 Casimicrobiaceae bacterium | reverse complement strand
TTCTGCGTCTGCTTGGCTACGACGTACGCCTCGAACAGCTTCGCGAGCGCAGCACTCCATTGCGCGCACCACGGATACGCTTGCGCAAGCACGTCGTCGAGCGCAACCTCGCCGTTGACGACGCGCGAATAGATCGTGATGCACGCGCCCTTGGCCGGGAAGCGGCTCTTCGTGGCCGAAAGCCCGAGATCGTGCCGAACGATGTCGAGCAGATCCTCGGCGTCGCCGCGATCGAGGATGCTGAAGGACTCGTTCAGACCGATGCGCTCGGCGTACTGTCGCAGGAGGCGCGCGCCGACGCTATGGAACGTTCCTGCCCACGGCAATGTGCACGGCTGGCGCGCCGACGCCACGCCGAGCACGCGATTGAGGAACTGTCCCGCGCGCCGTTCGAGCGCCTCGGCGGCGCGACGCGAGTACGTGAGCAGCAGAATGCGCTGCGGATCGGCGCCATTGGCGATCAGATGCGCGGCGCGACACGCGAGCGTGCTCGTCTTGCCGGAGCCGGCACCGGCAATGATCAGCAGCGGTCCGTGGTCATTCGCGGTGGGGCCGACACCATGCTCCACTGCGAGGCGCTGCTCGGCGTTCAGCGATGCGAGGTCGTGAGTTGCGCCGCGCTGCGTGGTCGACGTTGCGAGCGGCGTCGTATCGAGTTGAGGCACGTTCGGTCGAATCGGTAATCTCCGAAAAGTGCCTCGCAAGAGCCAGGCGAACGATCGTTCGATCCGGAGAATAGCACGTTCGCGACGAATCGGGCCACGGAGCGACACCACACCTGCTGCTGCTTTACGCCGCTTCCTCCCAGTCGAGCACGACCTTGCCGCTCCGCCCCGAGATCATGGTCGCGAACGCATCCTCGAAGCGCTCGACGCCGAAGTGATGCGTGATGATCGGCGACAGGTCGAGGCCGCTCTGCAGCATCGCGACCATCTTGTACCAGGTCTCGAACATTTCACGGCCGTAGATCCCTTTGATCTCGAGGCCCTTGAAGATCACCTGGTTCCAGTCGATCGCCATGTGCGACGGAGGGATTCCGAGCAGCGCCACCTTGCCGCCGTGATTCATGTGCAGCAGAAGGCTCTCGAATGCATCGGGCACGCCGGACATTTCCATGCCGACGTCGAAACCTTCGGTCATGCCAAGATCGGACATGACGTCGCGCAGGTTGTCGCGCTCGACGTTGACCGCGCGCGTCGCACCCATGCGCTGGGCGAGTCCGAGCCGGTAATCGTTGACGTCGGTAATCACGACGTGTCGGGCGCCGACGTGGCGTGCGATCGCTGCCGCCATGATTCCTATCGGGCCGGCGCCGGTGATCAGCACGTCCTCTCCGACGAGGTTGAACGAGAGTGCGGTGTGCGTCGCGTTGCCGAACGGGTCGAAGATCGACGCGAGGTCGTCCGAGATATCCGCAGGGATGCGAAACGCGTTGAACGCCGGAATTTTCAGGTATTCGGCGAACGCGCCTTCACGATTCACGCCGACGCCAACGGTATTGCGACAGAGATGGCGACGACCCGCGCGGCAGTTGCGACAGAACCCGCACGTGATGTGACCCTCGCCGGAAACGCGATCGCCGATCTCGAAACCGCGCACTTCCTGGCCGATTTCGACGATCTCTCCGACGTACTCGTGACCGACCTGCATCGGAACGGGAATCGTCTTCTGCGCCCAGTCGTCCCACTTCCAGATGTGCACGTCGGTGCCGCAGATCGCGGTCTTCTTGATGCGGATCAGCACGTCGTTGTGACCGACTTCCGGCTTCTTGACGCGCGTGAGCGTGAGGCCCGGTGCGCGTTCGAGCTTGGCGAGCGCTCTCATCGGGTCGCCTCCTGGTTGCGTATGCGTACGGCTCCCTGCGCGCGGCCGACTTCGGCGAACGCCGCGACGGCGCGATCGATCTGCTCGTCGGTGTGCGCCGCGCTCATCTGCGTCCGGATACGCGCCTTGCCCTTGGGAACGACCGGGTAGGAGAAGCCGACCACGTAAATCCCCTCGTCGAGGAGTGCGTCGGCCATGCGCGTTGCGAGAGACGCATCGCCCAGCATGACGGGAATGATCGGATGCTGTCCCGCCACGAGATCGAAGCCGAGCTCGTGCATTCCGCGCCGAAAGCGATCACCATTGACACGCAGGCGCTGGCGAAGAGCTACGCCTTCGGCGCTCTTGAGAAGTTCGATGACGGCCAATGTCGCCGCCGCGATCATCGGCGCGACCGAGTTCGAAAAGAGATACGGACGCGAACGCTGCCGCAGAAGTTCGATGATCTCCTTGCGTCCTGACGTGTAGCCGCCCGACGCGCCGCCGAGCGCTTTGCCGAGCGTGCCGGTGAGGAGGTCGACGCGGCCCTCCACGCCGCAAAGTTCCGGCGTTCCGCGCCCGCCGTCGCCAACGAAACCGACCGCGTGCGAATCGTCGACCATGACGAGCGCACCGTAGCGATCCGCGAGGTCGCAGATCGCGCGCAGGTTGGCGACTATCCCGTCCATCGAAAACACGCCGTCGGTGGCGATCAGCTTGAACCGGGCGCGCTCCGCGTCGGCTTCCGCGAGGCGCGCCTCGAGATCCGCCATGTCGTTGTTGCGATAGCGGAAACGTTTCGCCTTGCAGAGCCGAATGCCGTCGACGATGCTCGCGTGGTTGAGCTCGTCGCTGATGACGGCGTCCTCTTCACCGAGCAGCGTTTCGAACAGCCCGCCGTTTGCGTCGAAGCAGCTCGAATAGAGGATGGTGTCGTCGGTGCAAAGAAATGCGCTCAACGCGGACTCGAGTTGCTTGTGCAGCGACTGCGTGCCGCAGATGAATCGCACCGACGCCATGCCGAAGCCCCAGCGGTCGAGACCCCGCTTCGCGGCGTCGACCAGCCGCGGATCGTCGGCAAGACCAAGGTAGTTATTCGCGCAGAAGTTGAGGACTTCCTTTCCGTTCCCGAGGCGTATTGCTGCGGCTTGCGGCGTGTCGATGACGCGCTCGGACTTGTAGAACCCTTCGGC
>DASSEA010000274.1:0-3131 GCA_035696805.1 Casimicrobiaceae bacterium | reverse complement strand
GTGCATCTCGGAAACGTGCGCACCGCCGATACCGAATCCCTTCAGCCCGCACGCTTCGATCAGGCGCGCTGCATGATCGCCGGCCGGGTTGCGGAACACGCTGCCCGCATTGGGAAGCGCCAAGGGCTGCGTCGCGATGCGCCTGCCGAGCAGCGCCTTGATCCGGGCGCGTGCAGCGGCTGCTTCGCCGACCGGAAAACGAAACCACGCCGCCGTGAAAATTTCGTCGATCGCGCCACCGTCACGATGGCGCACCGTGCGATAGGCGATCGTGTAGTCCGCGGGCGTCCGAATGTCGAAGCGTCCGCCGCGTGACAGCGTTTCGACCCGCGCGACGTGCGTCCACGTTTCGCCACCGTAGCAGCCCGCGTTCATCGCCAACGCCCCACCGACGGTGCCTGGAATGCCCGCGAGGAATTCGGCGTTCGCGCAACCGCGGAGCGCAGCAAACCGCGCGACCTTGGGGCTCGCAACGCCGGCATCGGCATACACGAGGCCGTCGGCGACGGCGAGTGCGGCGCCCGGGTTGTGCAGCAGCACGACGGCACCGCGAATGCCACCATCGCGCACGAGCACGTTGCTGCCGAGTCCGAGCACCGTGATCGGCACGTCCACGGGGAGGCTGCGCACGAACGCCGCGAGGTCGTCGCGGTCCGCGGGCGCGTAGAGCAGATCCGCCGTGCCGCCGACGCGCCAGCTCGTATGCCGCGCGAGCGGCGCATTGCGCGAAAGCGTGCCGCGCAACCCCACGAAAGCGAGTGGCTCGTGCATCATCATGCGGCTGCCCCGAGCTGCGCAGCCACGCCGCCGATCGAGCCGGCACCCATCGTGACGACGACGTCCCCGTTCTGCGCGACGTCGCGGATCGCCGGGGCGACATCGGACACGGCTTCGACGAAGACCGGCTCGACACGACCCGCAACGCGGATCGCACGTGCGAGCGCGCGGCCGTCCGCCGCGACGATCGGCGTTTCGCCGGCGGGATAGACGTCGGCGAGCACCAGCGCATCGGCCGTCGAAAGCACGCGCACGAAATCCTCGAACAGGTCGCGTGTGCGCGTATAGCGATGCGGCTGGAAGACCAGCACGACCCGGCGTCCGGGGAAGCTTTCGCGTGCAGCCGCGAGCGTCGCCGCCATCTCGACGGGATGGTGCGCATAATCGTCGATCAGCGTGAACGTGCCGCCGTTCGCGAGCGCGACGTCATCGTGGCGCTGGAAGCGGCGGCCCACGCCTTTGAATTCGACGAGCGCGCGGGCAATCGCGGCGTCGGCGACGCCGACTTCGCGCCCGATGGCGATCGCCGCAAGCGCGTTTTGCACGTTGTGAACGCCGGCGAGCGCCAGCTCGATCGGCAGGGCCGCTCCCTGACCCTGTGCGACGAAGCGCATGCGGCCACCCGCGTTCGTCACGTCGGTCGCGCGCAACTGCGCGTCTTCGGCAAGTCCGTACGTCACGACCGGCTTCGCGATTTCCGGCAGCGTCGCGCGCACGTGCGGGTCGTCGATGCACAACACGGCGACACCGTAGAACGGCAGCCGCTGCACGAAGTCGACGAATGCACGCGTGAGCTTGCCGAAGTCCTGGCCGTACGTTTCCATATGGTCGGCGTCGATGTTCGTGACGACCGCCAGCACCGGCGTGAGGTACAGGAACGACGCGTCGGACTCGTCGGCTTCGGCGACGAGGAAATCGCCGCTGCCGAGCCGCGCGTGTGCATCGGCCGCGAGCAGGCGGCCACCGATGACGAACGTGGGATCGAGCCCGCCTTCGGCGAGCACCGACGCGATCAGGCTCGTCGTCGTCGTCTTGCCGTGCGTGCCGGCGACGGCGATGCCCTGCTTAAGCCGCATGAGTTCCGCGAGCATCAGTGCGCGGGGCACGATCGGGATGCCCCGCTCGCGCGCCCGGACGACCTCGGGATTGTCCGGTGCGACGGCGGTCGAGACGACCACGGCGTCGGCGCCATCGGCGTTCGTGTCGCGATGGCCGATCGCGATGTCGACACCCAGCGCACGCAGCCTGCGCGTCGCCGCGCTTTCCACGAGATCCGAACCGGAGACGTGGTAGCGCAGCGTCGCGAGCACTTCCGCGATGCCGCTCATTCCGGCGCCGCCGATGCCCACGAAATGCACGCGCTTGACCTTGTGCTTCACGCGCCGCCCCAATCCGGGGTCAGAGCAATAAGTCGCGCGATCGAGGCCGGCGCCGAGCGGAGATGCATACCGCGCGACTTATTGCTCAGACCCCGAAGTCGACGTCGCGAGGTCCGACCCCATTTTTCGAGCGTGTTCATCGCGCGCCCGCCAAAGCGATGCACGCGTCGGCGACGCGATCGGCTGCGTCGCGCTTGCCGACGCGGTGCGCGTTGATCGCCATCGTCAGTGCGTCGGTGCGCGAGAGGGCGCCGAGGATGCCGGCGAGCGGCGCTGCGGCGCTCGTCAGCTCCGCTTGCATCAGGACGATGGCGGCGCCGGCGTCGAGCAGGAAGCGCGCATTGGCCGATTGTTCGTCGGCGATCGCGCCGGGCAGCGGCACGACGATGGCGCCCAACCCCACTGCCGCGAGTTCGGCGATCGTCAGCGCACCCCCCCGACAAACGACCACGTCGGCCCACGCGTAGCGCGCAGCCATGTCGTCGATAAAGGGTACGCACTCGGCCGCGACACCCGCCTTCGCGTACGCGTCACGCAATGCGTCGATGTGACGCTCACCCGCTTGATGGACGGTGATCGGTCGACGCGCTTCGGGCAGCGCGGCGAGCGCAGGCGGGATCGTCTCGTTGAGCGCCGCGGCACCCAGGCTTCCGCCGACGACGAGCAGCCGCAACGGGCCCGTCCGTTCGGCGAAGCGCGCGGCGGGCGCGTCGAGTGCGACGATTTCGTCGCGCAGCGGATTGCCAACCCATGCCGTGTGCCCAGCGGCCCTGCCCCGCATCGCGTCCGGGAAGCCGAGGAGGATGCGATCGGCACCGTAGGCGAGGATGCGGTTCGCGAGACCCGCGATCGCGTTCGCGTCATGCACGACGAGTGGCTTGCCGGTCGCAACGCCCATCAAGGCGCCGGGGAACGACGCGAAGCCGCCGAAGCCCAAGACCACGTTAGGTCTGCGACGTCGAATGACCAGCAGGC
>DASSEA010000273.1:0-6438 GCA_035696805.1 Casimicrobiaceae bacterium | reverse complement strand
CGTACTTCTTTTCGGCCGCGCATTGCCTCGACACGGCGACGGCTGCGCGCACGCTCAACACGTACTGGTTCTTCGATGCGATTTCATGCGGCAACAACACCGTGCCGCCGTATGTTCAGCAGACGAGCGGGGCGACGATGCTCGCGCGAAGCGGCGACTGGGACTGGGCGCTCGTCCGGCTGAACGCGCCGCCGCCAGCGGGTGCGCGGTTTTCCGCGTGGCGCGCGGAGCCGATCCCGGCGCTGTCGACGGCCACGGTATTCCATCACCCGCAAGCCGATCTCAAGAAATTCGCCCAGGGATCGACGCAGGGCTACCAGGTCTACACCGACGGCTCGAGCTACGCGATCGTCCAGTACGACCAGGGCACGACGGAACCGGGATCGAGCGGTGCGGGGTTGCTGACGTTCCTGCAATCGGGTGGCTATTACGAACTGCGCGGCGGCCTGTGGACCGGCGAGGCGTCGTGCGAAAACCGGGCGGGCCGCGACGAATACTCGCGCATCGACAACATGCTGCCGCTAACGCGCGAGTACCTGACACCGAACACGCCGGGCACGGCAGGTCAGCGGATCGCCGTCGAGTACTACAACCGCTCGCTCGACCATTACTTCATCACGATCAGCGCGCGGGAGATCGACGACCTCGACACGGGCGTACAGGTGGGCTGGGAGCGCACCGGCCTGCGCTTTCTCGCGTATGAAGTTCCGGCGCCCGGCACGAGCCCGGTCTGCCGCTTCTATCGGACGCCCGGGTTCGGCAACTCGCATTTCTATTCGGCGAGCCCATCGGAATGCCGCGCGGTGATCGACAACCCACAGACGTACCCGGGCTGGACGTACGAAAGCGGCAGCGTGTTCTACATCGCGTTGCCGGACACGCAGACCGGCGCCTGCGCCGGCGGCACGCAGCCGCTCTGGCGCTTCTACAACCAGCGCACGGTGAATCACCGTTACACGGCCGATCAGATGATCCGCGACGACATGCGCGCGAACCCCGGGACGTGGACCCCCGAGGGCTATGGCCCGGACAGCGTCATCATGTGCGCCCCCGTGGGGACGTAGGCTCAGCGAAGACCTGCAGCGTAATCCGCGATGGCCTTCATCTGCTGATCGCTCATCTTCGCGGCGATCGCGTTCATCACGCGCCCGTTGACGTCCTTGCCGGCGGCATCGGCGCCGCGTTCGCCGGCTTTGAACGCTTTCAGTTGCGCGTACGTGTAGTCGGCGTACTGGCCGGCGAGTCGCGGGTAGTTCTTCGGAATCCCCGCACCCGTCGGTGAGTGGCAGGCCGCACAGGCCGGCACGGCGTTCGCCGCGTCGCCGCCGCGCCACAGCTGCTGCGCGGATTTCACGAGCGACGGATCCTTCGCCGCGAGACCCTTCGGCTTCTGCTGGGCGTAGTAGGCGCCGAGCGCGCGCATGTCGTCGTCGCTCAACGTCGCGGCCATCGCCTGCATCGTCGGATTGACGCGGATTCCCGCCTTGAAATGCGCGAGTTGCAGGGTGATATAGTCGGCGTCTTGCGCGGCAAGATTGGGATTCGCCGGCGCAATGCTGTTGCCATCCGCGCCGTGGCAGGCCGCGCAAATTTGCGTCACGATCTGTTGCGCCTTGGCGAGGTCCGGCTTCGCAGCGGCTGCGCGTTCCTGTGCGTGCGCGGCAGGGACGGCCGCGATCGCGAGCAAGGCAATACGCCAGGTACGGGTCATCGAGTCTTGGCTCCGAGGGATTGCGCGCCGCCACCACGCGCGCCAGTGCTCCGGCGCGCGGCGACGACGTGAAACGCGAGCGATGAAAAAACGGGCCATTGTAGCGGAGTCGTCACGCGCCCCCCAGGGCGCGCGTGCAGGGCGCACACCCGGTCCGCTCGAGGGCGCTGTCTTTCGCACCGGCGCCGCGCACATCGAGCAGCTGCCGCAGCCCGGTGCGCGCGAAATCGCGTTCGCGGGGCGCTCGAACGCCGGCAAGTCGAGCGCCATCAACGCGCTCGCCCGCCAGACGCGCCTCGCCTTCGCGAGCCGCACGCCGGGGCGCACGCAGCAGATCAACTTCTTCGACCTGCGCGACGGCGCGGTCATCACCGATCTGCCCGGTTATGGCTATGCCGCCGTTCCACATGCGCTCAAGGAGGCGTGGCAGGCGTTCCTGTGGAATTACGTGACGACGCGCGACACGTTGATCGGCCTCGTGCTGATCGTCGACGCGCGACACGGCCTGAAGCCGCAGGATTGCGACGTACTCGGCGGCTTCCTGCCATCGGGCCGGCCGGTGCTGGTGCTCGCGACCAAGGCCGACAAGCTCAATCAAGCGGGTCGCCGCGCGGCGATCGCCGCGATCGAGCACGCGCTGCGCGAGCGCTTTCCGGAGCACGCGACGTCGACGCAGGTGATCGCGTTTTCGGCGATTTCGCGCGAAGGCGTCGAGGCGGCCGACGCGGTGCTCGCGCAATGGCTCGGTGCCTGATGTCAGCGGGGCGCGCGTTTCGCGAGGCGTTCGCGCGGATAGAAAAAGGCCCCGCGATCAAGGGGAGTGACGCGGGGCCTCAAAACGCCCGCACCGGCGCAGCCGACGCGGGCACCCGCTCAGGGAGGAAAGCGGGAGACGTTCACCGTCCGCCGAATGTGACCGCCGTCCGTTGGGCGAGTTCCACACTGATCGAGGATCGACGATGAGTTTTGCGTTCACGGGGCGCTTCCCCGCAAAGCGGCTGCGCCGGATGCGTCGCGACGACTTCTCGCGCCGGCTCGTGCGCGAGTGCCGGCTTGCGGCGGACGATTTCATCTATCCGGTGTTCGTGCAGGACGGTGAGCGGCGATCGGACCCGGTGCCGTCGCTTCCGGGCGTCGAGCGCAAGTCGATCGACCTCCTGCTCGCCGATGCCGAACGGTGCCTGCAGGCGGGCATTCCGGCGATCGCGCTGTTCCCGGTCATACCGTCCGCCCAGAAGAGCGACGACGCCGCGCATGCATGGGACGACGACGGATTGGTGCCGCGCACGGTGCGCGCGTTGAAGTCCCGCTTTCCGAAGCTCGGCGTCATCACGGACATCGCGCTCGACCCCTATACGAGCCACGGCCAGGACGGGCTGATCGACGCGTCGGGATACGTCGTCAACGACGCGACGGTGGACGCGCTCGTGCGGCAGGCGCTGTGTCATGTGGCCGCGGGCGTGGACGTCGTCGCGCCGTCGGACATGATGGACGGCCGCATCGGCGCATTGCGCGACGCGCTCGACCGCGAAGGCTTCCCGCATGCGCGCATCCTCGCGTACTCGGCGAAGTACGCATCGTCGTTCTACGGACCGTTTCGCGATGCCGTCGGCTCCGCCGCGAACCTTGCGGGCGGCGACAAGTACACGTATCAGATGGACCCGGCGAACAGCGACGAAGCGCTGTGGGAGACGTACCTCGACATTCGCGAAGGCGCCGACATGGTGATGGTGAAGCCCGGCCTGCCGTACCTCGACATCGTCCGGCGCGTGAAGGATACGTTCGGCATGCCGACCGCCGTCTACCAGGTGTCGGGTGAATACGCGATGCTGAAGGCCGCCGGGCGTGCCGGCTGGCTCGACGAGCGCTCGTGCGTGCTCGAGGCGCTTACCGGAATGAAGCGCGCAGGCGCCGACGCGATCCTCACCTATTTTGCGCTGGAGGCGGCGGGCTGGCTGAAAGGATAGCGGCGAGCGCGTCCGCGTCGAGCCTCGGGTCGTCGCTGCCGCGCCGCGGCCGCTGCCGCGCAGCCTGCAGCGTGCGCACGATCAGGCGCACGCCGCCGCGGCGCGTGTCGATCAGGAGTTCCGGCGCCGCATGCGTCGACACGCCGGGCGCGACGCGATACGCGACGTTGGCATTGATCAGCGCGAGTTCGACCGCCTTGCAATCATCGGCGACGAGTTCGATGCGGATGTCGCTGTGCTCGGTCGCCCAGCCCGCGGCCACGCCGCCGACGAGCCGCGGCTCGAAGGTCGCGAGTTCTCGCATCCAGCGGAGCGCCTCCTCGCGCTGGCCGCGCAGCGTCGCCGCGTGCTCGTCGCCGCCGAACAGCGCATGGTGCGCGGCGAGCGCGGCCTCGATTTCCCCGTCGGCGGGCAGTGCCGTACGTTCCGGCAGCAGCAGTTGTCGGACCGCCTTGCGTTTCGCGAGCGACCAGTCGGCAATGCCGTGCTCGGCGATGAGCCGCGCGGCGAGATCGGCGATGCGCGCGCGATCGTGGCTGTCGCGCCCGCGCATGTCGCCCGCATCGCGTGCCATGCGCCCGACGCGCGTCAGAACAGCTGGTCGCGCACGTCGCGTGGCGGCGCGGCACCGGGCATGAGCGCGGGCGCGAGCGCGTCCTGCGCCATGCGCGGCGTGTATTCGGACAGGAACCAGTCCGAGTATCGGCTCGAATCGTCGCGCAGGCCCGTCTCGGGATTGATGCGCAGCGAGACGACGCCGGACGGCGTTTCGTACGCCTGCTCGGGCACGCCCTTCAGCGCGCGCTGCATGTAACTGATCCAGATCGGCAACGCCGCTGCGCTGCCGGTTTCGTTGTTGCCGAGCGTCTTCGGCTGGTCGTAGCCGATCCACGCGATGCCGACCTGCGCGACGTTGAATCCGCAGAACCACGCGTCGACGTTTTCGTTGGTCGTGCCGGTCTTTCCGGCCAGGTCCTTGCGCTTCAATTCCAGCGCGCGCGTGGCGGTACCCGACGTGATCACGTCGTGCAGCAGCGTCGTCATGATGAACGCGTTGCGCGGATCGATCGCACGCTCGGCGTCCTTTCTGGCGAGCGCCGGCTTGGCCTCGGACAGCGGCGCGTCGCGGCTGTCGGTGATCCTGCTGATCAGGTAGGGCGTCACGCGATACCCGCCGTTGGCGAACACGGAATAGGCGGTCGCCATCTGCATCGGCGTCGCGGCGCCCGCGCCAAGGCCCATCGTCAGGTACGCGGGATGCAGTTTGGGATCGAAGCCGAAACGGGCGATGTAATCCTGCGCGTACTGCGGGCCGATCGCCTGCAGCACCCGCACGGTGACGAGGTTCTTCGACTTGGCGAGCGCCGTGCGGAGCCGCATCGGGCCCTCGAACTTGCCGTCGTAATTCTTCGGCTCCCACGCCTCGCCGCCGGCGCGCTCGGCCGGGACGAAGAACGGCGCGTCGTTGATGATCGTCGCGGGCGTGAAGCCCTTTTCGAGCGCCGCCGAATAGATGAACGGTTTGAACGCCGAACCCGGCTGGCGCAGCGCCTGCGTGACGTGGTTGAACTTGTTGCGGTCGTAGTCGAACCCGCCGATCAGCGCGAGGATCGCGCCGTCCTCGGGACGCACCGACACGAACGCCGCCTCGACCTGCGGCATCTGCGTGATCGTGTAGTGGCCCTTGTCGTCGCGCAAGAGCCGGATGATCGCGCCGCGGCGAAGCTTCTGGTTCGCCGGCGCCTTGTCTGCCAGCGCGCGAGTGACGAGCTTGAGACCGGCGCCCGTCACTTCTGCCTGATCGCCGCTCGCAAGCACGGCGCGTACCTGCGCAGGTGCCGCCTGGAGCACGACGGCGGTCAGCACGTTGTCGCTGTCGGGGTTCTCCTGAAAGACGCGGTCGAGCACCTGGTCTTGCTCGGCCTGGTCGTCCGGCAGGTTGACGAAGCCATCGGGGCCCCGATAGCCGTGGCGCTGGTCGTAATCGAGCACACCCTTGCGCACGGCGGCGTACGCGGCATCCTGGTCGGCGCGGCGGATCGTCGTCCACACGGTGATGCCGCGCGTGTAGGCGTCATCGCCGTAGGCGTCGAACACGACCTGCCGCGCCATCTCCGCGACGAATTCCGCGTGCACCGACAGGGGTTCACGCAGGATCACGCGCGGCGTCAATGGCTCGCTTTGTGCTTTGCGGAACTGGTCGTCGTCGATATACCGCAGCTCATGCATCCGTCTCAGGACGTACAGCTGGCGTGTCTTGGCCCGCCGGGGATTGCTGATCGGGTTGTAAGCCGAAGGCGCCTTGGGCAGCCCGGCAAGCATGGCGGCTTCGGCGATCGTGATGTCGGCGAGCGGCTTGCCGAAATAGATCTGCGAGGCCGCGGCAAATCCGTACGCCCGCTGGCCGAGGAAGATCTGGTTGACGTACAGCTCGAGGATCTCGTCCTTGGGCAGGCTCGCCTCGATCTTCCACGCGAGCAGCACTTCGCGGAGCTTGCGGGACACCGTCTTCTCGCGCGTCAGGAAGAAGTTGCGGGCGACCTGCATCGTGATCGTGCCCGCGCCCTGCTGGGTGCCGGCGGTGACGTTGGCGAACGCCGCCCGCAGTACGCTCAAATAGTCCACACCGCCGTGTTGATAGAACCGCTCGTCTTCGGCGGCCAGAATGGCATGTTTCATGACATCCGGGACTTCGCCGATGCGCACGATCGCCCGGCGCTCCTCGCCAAACTCGCCCAGGAGGTCGCCGTCCGCCGCCAC
>DASSEA010000272.1:0-2454 GCA_035696805.1 Casimicrobiaceae bacterium | reverse complement strand
CCGTGCGACACCGTCGAAACGGCCGTCGCATGGAAGCACGCGCTGACGCGCGACGACGGTCCGTCCGCGCTGCTCTTCACGCGCCAGAACGTCGCCTTTGCCGAGCGCGAAGCGCCTGTGATCGCCGCAATCGAGCGCGGTGGGTACGTGCTCGCGGATTTTGCCGACGGTGATGCAGCACAGCGCGCGGTGATCATCGCGACGGGCTCCGAAGTGCCGCTCGCGCTCGGTGCGCGCGAGCTGCTCGCCAAGGACGGCATCGCCGCGCGCGTCGTCTCGATGCCGTGCACGCAGGCGTTCGACCGCCAGGAGGTCGCGTACCGGCGCGACGTGCTGCCGGCGGGCATTCCCAGGATCGCCGTCGAAGCGGGTGCAACGGATGGGTGGCGCAAATACGTCGGCGCCGTCGACGACCCGCACGCGGGTGTCATTGGCATCGACCGATTCGGCGAATCCGCGCCCGCCGCGGCGCTGTTCAAGTTTTTCGGCTTCACGATCGACCACGTCGCCGATGCCGTGCGTGGCATCGTCGGTCGCTGACGCCGCGGTGGCGATCGTCGTCCGACCCGCCGAGGCCCGGGACGCGGAGCAGATCGCCCGCGTGCGCGTCGACAGCTGGCGCACGACGTATCGCGGAATCGTCCCGGAGGCGTACCTCGCCAACATGGACGTCGAGCGGAGCACGCAGTTGTGGCAACGGGTGCTCACCGCCGGGCAAAACACGGCGAGCGTCTTCGTTGCCGAGAAAGACGGGGAGATCGTCGCGTTCGCTGCGGGCAACATGCTGACGGAACCGCGGCACGATCTGAATGCCGAACTGACCGCCATCTACGTCCAGCGCGAGTTCCAGCGCGCCGGCATCGGAGGCCGCCTCGTCGGTCAGGTCGCCCGGGCCCAGCGCGCGCACGGTGCGCACGGGATGATCGTCTGGGTGATTGCCGCGAACAAGCCGGCGCGCGCGTTCTACGAGAGCCTTGGCGGGGCTTTGCTGGTCGAGCAGCCCTTCGAGTGGGACGGCATTCCGCTCGTCGAGGTGGGCTATGGCTTCGTCGACCTCGACGCGTTGATCGCCGCGTGCGAGCGCCCGCCGGAAGGCTTGCTGCATTGATCAGGGACGGGCTGCTGCCTGCCCAGCCACACATGGAGAGAAGCGCATGACCATCAAAGTTGCCATCAACGGCTACGGGCGCATCGGGCGCAACATCCTGCGCGCGCATTACGAGGACGGCCGCAAGCACGATCTCGCGATCGTCGCGATCAACGACCTCGGCAGTCCCGAGACGAACGCGCATCTGACGCGCTACGACACGGCGCATGGTCGCTTTCCGAAACGCGTCGACGTGGAAGGCGATGCGATGATCGTCGATGGCGATCGGATTCGCGTGTTCGCGCAGCGCGACCCGGCGCAGCTGCCGTGGGGATCGCTCGGCGTCGACGTCGTCCTCGAATGCACGGGCCTGTTCACGAGCAAGGAGAAGGCGTCGGCGCATCTGCGCGGCGGCGCACGCAAGGCGATCATTTCGGCGCCCGGCGGCAAGGACGTCGACGCGACCGTCGTCTATGGCGTCAATCACCAGAAGCTCAAGGCGTCGGACACGGTGATCTCCAACGCGTCGTGCACGACCAATTGCCTCGCGCCGCTCGTCAAGCCACTGCACGAGCGGATCGGCGTCGTGAACGGGCTGATGACGACCGTGCACGCTTATACGAACGATCAGGTGCTGACCGACGTTTACCACGAGGACCTGCGCCGTGCGCGTTCGGCGACGATGAGCATGATCCCGACCAAGACCGGCGCCGCGTCGGCAGTCGGGCTCGTGCTGCCGGAACTGAACGGCAAGCTCGACGGCTACGCGATCCGCGTGCCGACGCTCAACGTGTCGATCGTCGATCTGACGTTCATCGCCGCGCGTGACACGAGCGTCGACGAGGTCAACGCGATCATGAAGGAGGCCTCGGAGGCCGGGCCGCTGTCCGGCGGCATCCTGCGTTACAACACTTCGCCGCTGGTGTCGGTTGACTTCAACCACGATCCCGCGTCGTCGACGTTCGACTCGACGCTGACCAAGGTCTCCGGCCGTCTCGTCAAGGTGTCGAGCTGGTACGACAACGAATGGGGATTCAGCAATCGCATGCTCGACGTGGCCGTCGCCTTGATGAATGCGAAGTGACGTCGCGCCTGCGGACGGATCGGCCGCCGTGTCACCGCGCGCGGAATGAACGGTCCGCTGTGCTAGCGCGCGCGTAGGAATCGATTGCCGTGAACGCGATGCCCGACGTGGTCGTGCGTCCGATCGCGATCGGCGACATCGAGCAGTTCCGGGACGTCACCACCGTCGTCATGCGCGAACGCCGCTACCTCGCGTTCATCGACGGCTTTCCGCTGGACGAGGCGGCGACGTTCGTCGCGAGGAATCTGCAGCTCGGCAATCCGCAGTGGGTCGCGGACGACCG
>DASSEA010000271.1:0-2216 GCA_035696805.1 Casimicrobiaceae bacterium | reverse complement strand
AGTTGGCGGAGAGGATCGCCGTTTCGGTCGCCGCACGCAGGCCGCTCGCGCCCATCAGCGTGATGTACATCCACGAAATGGGCAGGATCGACGCCGATCCGTAGGGCGCCGCCGTCACGGGGCCGATGCGTGCTCCATCGCCTGCAAGGTAGCGATGGCCCGGGAGAAACGGCGCGAGATGCGCCTTGCACGCCACCGGTCCGACGCCGGGGCCTCCACCGCCATGGGGGATGCAGAACGTCTTGTGCAGGTTGAGATGCGACACGTCGGCGCCGAAGCGGCCGGGTGCTGCCAGCCCGACCAGCGCGTTCAGGTTCGCGCCATCGACGTAAACCTGGCCGCCGTGCGCGTGCACGATGTCGCAGACGTGCACGATGCCCGGCTCGAACACGCCATGCGTCGACGGATACGTCACCATGATCGCCGCGAGTTCGCCGTGGTGGCGGCTGGCCTTCGCCTCGAGGTCGGCGAGATCGACATTACCGTCTCGATCGCAGGCGACGACGACGACCCGCATCCCCGCCATCTGCGCCGAAGCGGGATTGGTTCCGTGCGCAGACGAGGGTATGAGGCAGATCGTCCGCTTCGACTCGCCGCGGCTTGCGTGATACGCGCGGATCATCAGCAGGCCCGCGTACTCGCCTTGCGACCCGGCGTTCGGCTGCAACGACGCGGCGTCGTAACCGGTCACCGCGCAGAGCTTGCGCTCCAGGTCGGCGACGAGCGCGCGATACCCTTCGGTCTGATCGCGCGGCGCGAACGGATGCAGTGCACCGAACTCGGGCCAGGTGACCGGAAGCATCTCCGAGGTCGCGTTGAGCTTCATCGTGCACGATCCGAGCGGGATCATCGCGCGATCGAGCGCCAGGTCCTTGTCCGCGAGGCGGCGCAGGTAGCGCAGCATCTGGGTTTCGCTGCGATGCCGGCGAAACACCGGGTGCGTGAGGAACGGCGACGTGCGCCGAAACTCGCGCGGGATGACGTCGCCGACGGCGGCATCGATCGCCTCGACGTCGAAATCCGGCGAGCGATCCGCGAACACGCGCCATAGTCGTTCGACGTCGTCGCGCGTCGTCGTCTCGTCGAGCGACACGCCCACCGACCCGTCGTCGATCAGGCGCAGGTTGAAACCGCGAGCGCTCGCACGCGCAACGACGGCCTGCGTCGCCTGGTTGGTGTCGAGAACGAGCGTGTCGAAGAATGCGGTGGTGCTGCTGCGAACGTCGAGGCGTTCGAGTCCGGCCGCGAGGATCGCCGTCAGCCGATGCACGCGCCGCGCGATCGTCGTCAGCCCGTCGGCGCCGTGGTAAACCGCATACATGCTCGCCATCACGGCGAGCAGCACCTGCGCCGTGCAGATGTTGGACGTCGCCTTCTCGCGGCGGATGTGCTGTTCGCGGGTCTGCAGCGCAAGCCGATACGCCGGGGTGCCGGTCGCATCGACGCTGACGCCCACGAGCCGACCCGGCAGCGCGCGCTTGAACGGATCGCTCGTCGCCATGAACGCCGCATGCGGGCCGCCGAAGCCCATCGGCACGCCGAATCGCTGCGACGATCCGACGACGACGTCGGCGCCCCACTCGCCCGGGGGCACCAGCAGCGTGAGGGCGAGGAGATCGGTCGCCACGACGACGAGCGTGCCGTTGGCATGCGCGGCGTCGACGATCGCGCGCAAGTCGCGGATAGCGCCGTTCCCGGCCGGGTATTGCAGCAGGATGCCGAACGCGTCGGCCGCGGGCGCTTCGCCGGCGGGGCCCACCACGATTTCGATCGCCAGCGGCGCAGCGCGCGTGCGCACGACGTCGAGCGTGTGCGCGAACACGTCATCGGCGACGAAGAAGCGCGTTCGCTTCGACGTCGCGACCCGCTGGCAGAGCGTCATCGCCTCGGCGGCCGCCGTCGCCTCGTCGAGCATCGATGCGTTGGCGATCGCCATCCCGGTGAGATCGCAGACCATCGTCTGGAAATTGAGCATCGCCTCGAGACGGCCTTGCGAGATCTCGGGCTGGTACGGCGTGTAGGCCGTGTACCAGGCAGGATTCTCGAGCACGTTGCGCAGGATCACCGCAGGCGTTTCCGTTCCGTAGTAGCCCTGCCCGATCAGCGATTTCAGCACGCGATTCTTCGCGGCGAACCGGCGCAGGTCATCCAGCGCTTCCGCTTCGCCGCGTGGCGATGGCAGCGCGAGCGGCTCGACGAGGCGGATCGCGGGCGGC
>DASSEA010000270.1:0-2734 GCA_035696805.1 Casimicrobiaceae bacterium | reverse complement strand
CTCGTTCAGACGGGCGAGGATTTCGCGATCGAGCACGTCGATCGCGTCGCGATGCACGCGGAGCCGTCCATCCAGGTCGTCGTCGCGGTCGTCGCCCGCCGGCGCGTCAGCCATGCGTGCGCTCGAATTCGCGCATCCATTCGACGAGCGCGTGGACACCCGCGAGGGGCATGGCGTTGTACAACGACGCCCGCATGCCGCCGACGGCGCGATGGCCCTTGAGCTGCGTCAGTCCGCGCTGTTTCGCCCCGTCGAGGAAAGCGTCATTCAACGATTCGTCCCGCAAAAAAAACGGCACGCTCATGCGTGAGCGATCGGATTTTCGCACGGGATTGCGATAGAAGCCGCTGCGGTCGATCTCTGCATAGAGCGTTTCGGCCTTCGCGACGTTCGCGCGTTCGATCGCCGCGAGACCGCCCTGTGCGACAAGCCATTCGAACGTCAGCCCGGCGAGGTAGATCGCAAACGTCGCCGGCGTGTTGAACATCGAGTCGGATTTCGCCTGCACGGCGTAATCGAACACGCTCGGGCATTCGCGGCGCGCGCGGCCGGTGAGGTCGTTGCGGACGATCACGACGGTCAGGCCCGCGGGACCGATGTTCTTCTGCGCACCCGCGTAGATGACGCCGAACCTGGCGACATCGAGCGGCCGCGACAGGATATGCGACGATGCATCGGCGACGAGCGGGGTGTCGCCGACGTCGGGGATATCGAAGTATTCGACGCCGCCGATCGTCTCGTTCGTAGTCACGTGGACGTAGCTCGCATCGCGGGATCGCTGCCACGACGATACAGGCGGCACGTACGTGTAATGCTGGTCGGCGCTCGACGCTGCGACGTTGACGCGACCGTATTTCCGCGCTTCGGCGATCGATTTCTGAGCCCACTGGCCGGTGTCGACGTAATCGGCGACGCCGTCCGGTGGCAGCAGGTTGAGCGGAACCGCCGCATTCTGGCCGAGCGCACCGCCCTGCAGGAACAGGACCCGGTAGCCGTCGCCGATGCCGAGCAGCGTACGCAGATCCGCCTCGGCCTTCGCGAGGATCGCCATGAATACGCTGCCGCGGTGGCTCATTTCGAGCACCGACATGCCGCTGCCGCGGTAATCGAGCAGTTCGGCTTGCGCGCGCTGCAGCACGGGCTCCGGCATCGCCGCGGGACCCGCGCTGAAGTTGTAGACGCGGTGCGTCATTCGTTCACGCCCATGTCACGTGCTGCCATCGATCAGAGTTCCTCCTCGTCACGCTCGACCACGCGTTCGAGTCCTGCGAGCTTCTCGCCATCGTCGAGGTTGATCAGCGTGACGCCCTGCGTCGAGCGGCTCATCTCGCGGATCGACTTGACGCCCATCCTGATCAGGACGCCGCCGGTGGAGATCAGCACGACCTCGTCGTCCGGACGCACGAGCGCGGCACCGATCACCTGGCCGTTGCGACTCGACTGCTGGATCGCGATCATGCCTTTCGTACCCCGGCCGTGCCGTGTGTACTCGACGATCGGCGTGCGCTTGCCGTAGCCACGCTCGGTTGCCGTCAGCACCGATTGTTCCTCGTCCTCCGCGACGAGCATCGCGATGACCTTCTGTCCCTTGTCGAGCATCATGCCGCGCACGCCGTGCGCGTTGCGCCCCATCGGCCGAACGTCATTCTCGTCGAAGCGCACGGCTTTGCCGCCGGAACTGAACAGCATCACGTCGTGCTTGCCGTCGGTGAGCGCAACGCCGATGAGCCGATCGCCGTCGGTAAGGTCAACGGCGATGATGCCGGACGGACGCGGCCGCGAAAAGTCGGCGAGCGACGTCTTCTTGACCGTGCCCATCGCCGTCGCCATGAACACGTAGCGGCCTTCGGAGAATTCCTTGATCGGCAGGATCGCCGTGACCTTTTCGTTGTCGACGAGAGGCACCAGGTTGACGATCGGCTTGCCGCGCGCATTGCGCTGCCCCTGCGGCACGCTGTAGACCTTGAGCCAGTAGACGCGTCCGCGATTGGAGAAGCACAGGATGTAGTCGTGCGTGTTCGCGATGAACATCCGGTCGACGAAATCGTCCTCCTTCGTCGACGTCGCCTGCTTGCCGCGACCGCCGCGGCGCTGCGCGCGGTATTCGGCGACCGGCTGCGCCTTCATGTAGCCGCCGTGCGACAGCGTGACGACCATGTCCTCGGGCGCGATCAGGTCCTCGATCGCGAGGTCGACGCCTTGCGCGACGATCTCGCTCTTGCGCGCGTCGCCGAACTGGTCGCGGATCGCCGTCAGCTCGTCGCGGATGATCTGCGTGACGCGCGCCGGCTTGGCGAGGATGTCGAGCAGATCGACGATCAGCTCCATCACCTCGCGATAGTCGGCCGTGATCTTGTCCTGCTCGAGCGCGGTGAGGCTCGCAAGCCGCATGTCGAGGATGCGCTGCGCCTGCACGTCGGACATCCGGTAGCCGCCGGCCTTGCCGTGCCATCCGTATTCCGGCGCGAGACCTTCGGGACGCACGACGTCGGCAGTCGCGCGCTTCAGCATCTCCTCGACGACCGGTGAACGCCACGGCCGCGCCATCAGCGCCGCCTTCGCCTCGGCCGGCGTGGCGGACGCCTTGATCAGCGCGATGATCGGGTCGACGTTCGACAGCGCGACGGCGAGCCCTTCCAGCACGTGGCCGCGCTCGCGCGCCTTGCGCAGGTCGAAGCGCGTGCGGCGCACGACGACTTCGCGCCGGTGCGTGATGAAGTGCTCGAGGAACTGC
>DASSEA010000269.1:0-4967 GCA_035696805.1 Casimicrobiaceae bacterium | reverse complement strand
TTCCTCGTCTGGATGTGAAAGAGCGCACGCGGGTTCCCGCGCACGCCCGGTTGGGTCCAACATGGGACTTCGCGACGGGCTCGTCAAGCGCCTTCCGAGCAGCGGATGATCGACCTGCGCAGCGTATTCACCTGGTTCACGACAGTCCGCGGATAACAGCGCTCACGCGACCGCGCGCGGGCCCATCACCTGCTCGAACGTGGCCGGTTCCTCGGTGACTCTGGCGCGCGCGAGGATCCAGTCGACGACGTTCTGCTCGAGCACCATGGCCTCGAAGTCACGCAGCCGCTCCGATTTCTCGTAATGCCAGCGCACGACGGCCTCGGGCTGCTCGTACGTTTGCGCCGTTTCGCTCACCAGCGCCTTCACCTGCTCGGGCTTTGCCTGCAGCTTCTCGCTACGCACGAGTTCTGCAATGATGAGCCCGAGCGCAACGCGCTCTTCGGCCTGCGGCCGGAACACGTCGAGCGAGAGCTCGAGGTCCTGCGGCTTGACGTTCTGCTGCGCGCGCATGTTCGCGATGGTGCGCTCGCGCAACAGCGACGCTTCGCTTTCCACGAGCGATTTCGGCACGGCAAACGTCGAACGCTGCCGCAACCCCGACAGCGCCTGCGCCTTGATCGCAGCCTCGACCTTGCGCTTCAGCTCCAGCTTGAGGTTGGCCTCGACCTCCTTGCGCAGGTCATCCATATCGCCGCTCGCGATGCCGAACGCCTTCGCGAACTCGCCGTCCAGCGCGGGTACCTCGGGTGCGGCGACTTCGTGCACGGTCAGCACAAACGTCGCTTCCTTGCCCGCGACTTCGCGTCCGTGGTAATCGGCCGGGAACGTCAGCGCGAACGTCTTCGTCTCGCCCGCGCGCGCGCCCGTCAACGCGGCTTCGAACTCGGGAAGCATCCTGCCTTCGCCGAGCACGATCGGGAAATCGCGCGCCTGCCCACCTTCGAAGGCGACGCCGTCGATCGTGCCGGTGAAGTCGACGCGAACGCGATCGCCCGCGCGCGCTTCGCGGTCGACAGGGGAGTAGGTCGTACGCTGCCGACGCAGCACGTCGAGCGTCCGGTCGACATCGGCCGCGGTCACGTCGACGATCGGCCGCGTGATCGCGATATCGCCGACGTTGCCGATTTGAACGTCCGGGTAAACCTCGAACACCGCCGAAAACTCGAGATTCTCGGTGGCGGGCTGCTCGCCGCGTTGCGCTTCGATGCGCGGCGTGCCGGCGACGCGCAGGTTCTGCGCACGGATCGCGTCGTTCAACGTCGTTTGCACGCGCTCGGTAATGACGTCCGAGCGCACCTGCGGCCCGTACTGCTGGTCGAGCATGCGCAACGGCGCCTTGCCAGGTCGGAAGCCGGCCACCTTGACGGTGCGCGCGAGCCGCGTCAGGCGCTTCTTCACCTCTCCTTCGATATCGGCGATCGGTACGGCGACGTGCAGGCGCCGTTCGAGGGCACCGAGCGTTTCGACTGTGTTCTCCATGCGGGACGAATCCTGATCCGAAGGTTTTGCGCGAGACTCGGCAAGGCGCGGGTGTGGTGCGAAAGGGGGGACTCGAACCCCCACGGGTTGCCCCGCCAGCTCCTAAGGCTGGTGCGTCTACCGATTCCGCCACTTTCGCGAGATGCGGCGCGCGTCGGCTCGCCGCTCCGTCGCACGTGTGACGCGCGGAAGACGCAAGCCTTGGAGACTTGAGGGCGCGCACGGCGCATCGCGCCGGAACCTACCCGCCGGACCGCGGCGCCGAATCGGCTAGTATATCCGACCACCCTGACGCTCGCCACACTGCTGCGCATCGCAACGACTCGTGCGTGCGTCGCCCGCCGGATTCGCCCGCCTTGGCCGTCGGTCACTACGAAAACTTCCCCGTCGCATCGTTCCTGCTGCCGGCGCATCATCGCGACGCCGTCGTCGCGATCTATCGCTTCGCACGCGCAGCGGACGACATCGCCGATGAAGGCGACGCTGCAGCGGGTGATCGATTGGCCGCGCTCGTGGCGTTCGGACGTGCAATCGATGCGATCGAACGCGGGGACACGCCGGCGCGACCGCCCTTTCCTGCCGTGGCGGCTGCGATACGCGCCCATCGGTTGCCGCTCGCCCCGTTTCGTGCCCTGCTCGCGGCTTTCGCGCAGGACGTCGAGGTCACTCGCTACGAAACGTACGAGGCCGTGCTGGACTACTGTTCGCGGTCCGCGAACCCCGTCGGCCGCCTGCTGCTCGCGCTCTACGCCGTCGACGACGCCGAGAGCCTGCGCGAAAGCGATGCGATCTGCACGGCGCTGCAACTCACCAACTTCTGGCAGGACGTCGCCGTCGACTGGCGCAAGGGTCGCGTCTATCTCCCCCTCGAGGATCTGGCGCACTTCGGCGTCGACACCGAGTTCATCGCAAACGGCAGGAGCGATGCACGGTGGTCGCGCCTGATGGCTTTCCAGACGGCGCGTACGCGCCTGCTGTTCGATGCGGGCGCGGGTCTCCCCGGCCGGCTGCCGTTTCGCGCGGGGCTCGAATTGCGCGCCGTCAGCGCGGGCGGGCGCCGCATTCTCGATCGCATCGATCGTGTGCACGGCGACGTCTTCAACCGGCGACCGGTGCTGGACTGGCGCGACTGGTGCGTTGTGTCATGGCGGACGTTGTTCACACTTGGTTCCGCACCGGTTTCACCATGACACCCGACGAGTACTGCGCGAGCAAGGTGGCGCAAAGCGGTTCGAGCTTCCATTACAGTTTCCGCCTGCTCGATCCGCCGCGCCGCGCGGCGATCACGGCGCTGTACGCGTTCTGCCGCGAAGTCGACGACGTGGTCGACGAGGTTTCGGATCCGGACGTTGCGCGCGTGAAGCTCGCGTGGTGGCGCACCGAAATCGATCGCGTCTATGCCGGCACGCCGCAACACCCGGTCGCGCTCGCGCTGGTCCCCGTCGTGCATCGCCACGGACTGCGGCAAGCGCACCTGCAGACCGTCCTCGACGGCATGCAGATGGATCTCGATCAGGTGCGTTACACCGATTTCGCGGCGCTCGAGCTGTACTGCGAGCGCGTCGCGGGTGTCGTCGGCCTGATGTCCGCTGAAATCTTCGGTTATGTCGATGCGGCGACCCGCGACTACGCGCGCGATCTCGGCATTGCCTTCCAGCTCACCAACATCGTGCGCGACGTCGGCGAAGATGCCCGCCGCGGCCGGATCTATCTGCCGCAGGAAGACCTTGCACGTTTTGGCGTCGTGCCTTCGGACGTCCTGCAGCGGCGGACGTCGCCGGCATTCGACGCCATGATGGCGTTCGAGGTCGACCGCGCGCGGGCGTGGTACGCGCGTGCGCTGGCGAAGCTTCCGCAACGCGACCGTCGCGCGCAGCGCGCAGGGCTCGCGATGGCGGCGATCTACCGGACGCTGCTCGATGAAATCGCGCGCGACGGCTACCGCGTGCTCGATCGGCGGGTCGCGCTGACGCCGTTGCGCAAGCTGTGGATCGCGACCCTCGCGGCCTGGCGCGCGTGATCGGCGTCATCGGCGGCGGGTGGGCCGGGTGCGCGGCAGCCGTTGCATTGGCGCGGGACGGTTTTCGCGTCGCGTTGTTCGAGGCCGCGGCCGTGCCCGGGGGGCGCGCCCGCACGGTGATTCGCGACGGCCTGCAGCTCGACAACGGCGAGCATCTGCTGCTTGGCGCTTATCGGGAAACGCTCGCGCTTGCCGCGCTGCTCCATGACGGGGAACGCGAACCGTCATGGCGCGTCGAACCGCTCGCCATCGTTCCGCTGGCGCCCACGCAGCGTCACGCGCTTGCATTGCGTGTGCGTGACGTCCCTGCATCGCTTGGATTGGTCGCCGGGCTGCTCGCCGCGTCCGGCCTTTCGACCCAGGACAAGATCGCAACGAGCCTCTGGTTTGCGCGTCAGCGTCGTGCCGGTTTTCGATGCAGCGCTTCGGATTCCGTCGCCGACGCGCTGCGCGCGTTGCCTTCGTCCGTCGGCACTGCCCTGTGGGCACCCCTCTGCCTCGCCGCACTCAATACGCCACCCGCGCGAGCGTCCGCGCAGGTCTTTCTCAACGTGCTGCGCGAAGCGTTCGACGGCGGGCGGCACGCGTCGCAACTGATCGTTCCGCGCGACGGACTCGGTGCGGTCATACCGGAACGAGCGGTGCGCTGGTTGCGGGCGCATGGGCACGACGTCCATCTGTCCCGCAAAGTTTCGATCGCCGACGCGCGCGATGGCGTGCGGTTGGCGCATGCGGGTGGCGAAAGCCACGTGGATGCCGCGGTCGTCGCCGTGGGCCCGCATCAACTGGCGGCGACGTTCGATCCGACCTACGCAGCAGGCGGAACCGCACTGTCCGCTGCGCTTCGCTGCGTCGAAGCGTTCTCGTTCGAATCGATCACGACGGTCTATGCCGGATATGCCGGTGGCGTTACGCTGCCCCGCGGGCTGGTGCGCCTCGATGACGCGCCGGGCCAATGGGTGTTCGATCGGGGAGACATTCTTGCGCGCTCGACCGCGGCACCGGCGAACATCGCGACGTTGCTGTCGGTGGTGATCAGCGGCAGCGGGCCGCACGATCACGTTTCCCATGAAGACCTGGTCACCGCGATCGACGCGCAGCTGCGACGATTGTCGCCGCACCTGCCGGCACTGTGCTGGTCGCAGGTTATCGCCGAGCGGCGCGCAACGTACGCGTGCGTACCGGGACTCGCGCACCCGCCGTGCGGTCGCGTCGCACCGCATCTGTACCTCGCCGGCGACTACACGTACGCGGCGTTTCCTGCAACGCTCGAAGCGGCGGTTCGCAGCGGAAACGTCGCGGCGGCCGCCGTTGGAGCCGATTTGCGACCGACTTTGGGGTCAGAGCAATGAGTCGCGCCCTTCGATCGCGACCAAGAGGAGGATTCGTCGCGCGACTTATTGCTCTGACCCCAAAGTCAGGCGGACCGCGAATGCGTTCGCAGCAACCGCTGTTGTTCGCGATT
>DASSEA010000268.1:0-3974 GCA_035696805.1 Casimicrobiaceae bacterium | reverse complement strand
GTCAGCATCGTTGCAAGCGACAGCACGACGATTCCGCCGCTGCGCCCGCGGTCGGTCCCCCGGCGGAGCATCGCCCATGCGATCACGTAGCCGACGCTCGCAACGCCGAGCGCCAGCACGAGCCAGGGTCCGAGGGCGTCGAGGAGCGATCGCGGCGTTCGGGTGTCCGCCAAGGCAGCCGAGATCCGGCCCCAGCCGACGATGCAGAAGCCCCACAGGGCGATCGTCGTGCTGGCGATCAACGCTGCAAGACCGGCGAGGATACGAAGGGGCATTCGCTCGAGCACGACGCCGAGCACGAGTGCGGCCGCGGGAAAGATCGGCAGGATGTACGACGGCAGCTTCGAACCGGACGCGCTGAAGAACAACAGCACGAAAGCGCTCCAGATCAGGCAGAAGCGCACCCATGCAAACGATCCGGCGGGCAGCGCAGGTGCGCGCCACGCGCGCCGAACGCCCCACAGGAATACACCGGTCCACGGCAGGAGGCCGAGCGCAAGCAGCGGCAGGAAATACCACCAGGCACCGGTGCGCCGATGTTCGGTGGTCAGGAAGCGCTCGAAATGCTCGTGGATGAAGAAGAAGCGCGCGAACTCGGGATTGCGCGACGACACGACGACGAACCATGGCGCCGCGAGCGCGATGAACACCAACAGGCCCGGAGCGAGGTGCAGGCGCTTCCATGGCGTTGTGTCGCGGGTGACGACCGAATGGATGGCGAGCGTGCAAAACGGGATCACCAGTGCGACGAGGCCTTTGGTCATGACCCCCGCGGCGATCGCCGCCCACGCGACGAGCATTGCCGCGCGCTCGCGTGCGGGAACATCGCGCCAGTGCTGCGCGAGCAGAAAGGCACCGAGCGCGAGCGTGAGCCAGAACGTCAGCAGCGCATCGAGCGTCACCATGTGCGCGATGCCGAAGGGCCAGACACACCCAGCCAGGGCGACCGCCGCATAGGCGCCGACGGTCGGCGAAGCGAGTGCCGATCCCACGTAGCCGACGACGATGATCGTGAGAAAGCCCGCCACCGCCCCGGGCAGGCGCGCAGTCCACTCGTCGAGTTCGAATGCCTTGAAGCTCGCAGCCGTCAGCCAGTACTGGAGCGGCGGCTTCTCGAAATACTTGATTCCGTTGAGCCGCGGCGTAACCCAGTCGCCGGTTGCGACCATCTCGCGTGCAATTTCCGCGTAGCGTCCTTCATCGGGATGCTGCAGTTTGCGCACATCGAGATTCGCGAACCACACGACCCCGATCAGGATCGCGAGGACGATCCAGGTGCGGCGGGTGAGCCCGGCGATCGAGGTCGAGGCTGGCGGCAAATCATCTCGGCAACGGGGATTGCCGGTAGCGAAGGCGCGCGCATTCTACCGTGCTAGAGTCGACGATCGTTCGCGCCTCGCGCTCCTGCATGCAGTCGACCGTCGTCATCGCCGCCGCTTCGGCTGCGGACATTCCCATCGTCCAGCGGCTCGCCGGCGCGATCTGGCGGCAGCACTACCCCGGAATCCTCAGCGGCGAGCAAATCGAATACATGCTTGCGCAGGGCTATTCGTACGCGGCGCTCGAACGATTCGTGACGTCGGACGACGCCGGCCTCGCGCTGGCGAGCGTGGACGGGGAGGCTGCCGGTTTCGCGGCGTGGTACCGCACCGAAAAGCCAACCACGATGAAACTCGACAAGCTCTACGTGCAGCCGCAGTTCCATGGCGAAGGTCTCGGGCGCGCGCTGATCGAGGAGGTGGTCGCGCAAGCGCGCACCAGCGGCTGCTATGAAGTCACGCTGAACGTCAACCGCGGCAACGCGGGCGCGATACGGGCGTACGAGCGCTGCGGCTTCGTGATCCGAGGGCGCGGCGACTTTCCGATCGGCGGGGGGTTCGTCATGGAAGACTTCATCATGGTGCGCGCGTTGCACGACCGATGACGCCGCTCCGCCTCTACGACAACTACAGCCGGAGCCTGCGTGACTTCGCGCCGCTCGTCGAAGGCGAGGTGGGCCTCTACACGTGCGGGCCCACCGTCTACGACTACCAGCACATCGGCAATTACCGGACGTTCCTGTTCGAGGACACGCTGAAGCGCGTGCTGCGCTGGAACGGTTACCGAGTCCGGCACGTGATGAACATCACCGACGTCGGCCATCTGACGTCCGATGCGGACACCGGTGAAGACAAGATGGAGAAAGGCGCGCGTCGCACCGGCCGCTCCGCGTGGGAGATCGCCGCGCTCTACACGCAGGCCTTCGAGTCCGATCTCGCCGCGTTGAACATCGAGCGGCCGGACATCCTGCCGCGCGCGACCGACCACATTCCGGAGCAGATCGCGTTCATCAGCGATCTGGAGCGGCGCGGTTACACGTACCGGACGGGCGACGGCGTCTATTTCGACACGAGCCGGCAGGCCGATTACGGCTACCTGGCGCGCCTCGATCGCGAAGGCCTCGAAGCCGGCAAGCGCATCGACGTCGGCGACAAGCGCCATCCGACCGATTTCGCGCTGTGGAAGTTCTCGCCGCCCGAAAGCGCCCGGCAAATGGAATGGGACAGTCCCTGGGGCAAGGGTTTCCCCGGGTGGCACATCGAGTGTTCCGCTATGGCGCAGAAGTACCTGGGCGACTGGTTCGACATCCATTGCGGCGGCGAGGACCACATCCCCGTCCATCACACGAACGAGATCGCGCAGACCGAAGCGCGTACCGGCACGCGGCTCGCCAACTTCTGGATGCACGGCTACTTCCTGCTCGCGAACGACGCGAAGATGGCGAAATCCGCCGGCGAATTCCTGCGCGTCGGTGCGCTCGCCGAGCGCGGCTACGATCCGCTGGCCTTTCGTTATCTGTGCCTGACGAGCCATTACCGCACCCAGCTCAATTTCACGTGGGAAGCACTCGATGCGGCCGTGACGGGTCTTGCACGGCTCCGGTCGGGCTTTCGTGCGCTGCCGGCCGACGCGGCTGCCGACGCCGATCCGACGCTGGTCGGCCGCTTCACCGCGTGCATCAACGACGACCTCAACGTGCCGCGCGCGCTCGCCGTTGCGTGGGAGACGCTCCGCGGCGACGCCACCGAGCCCGCCACGACGCGCGCGACGCTCGCCCGATTCGACGCGGTGTTCGGCCTGGGGCTTGCGACGTGGCAACCGGACCTGACGAAGGCACCGCCCGAGATCGAAGCGCTGGCGGCGGCACGCGCGGCTGCGCGAAAGGCGCGCGATTGGAAGGAAGCTGACCGCCTGCGCGCCGAACTCGGAACGAACGGCTGGGACGTCGAGGACAAGCCGGACGGCTATGCGCTGAAACGGCGCTGATGCCGCACGCGTTCAGTACATGCGCTCGACCGGGCCGGAACGGAGGACCGACCCGGCAGGCTGGCCGGTCGGTGCACCTGCATTCACCGCGTGGCGTCAGGCTCCCCGCGCACGCGGCCTTTCTGCCACAGCACATCGGGCGAGCCTTCGACGCGATTCAGCGCGCGGGCCAGCACGAACAGCAGGTCGGACAACCGGTTCAGGTAGGTACGGCTCGGGACGGACACGCTCTCGGTCGCCGCGAGCGCAACGATGACGCGCTCGGCGCGCCGGCATACGGTACGCGCCACGTGCACGAGCGCGGCCGCTCGCGATCCGCCCGGCAGAATGAATTCCTTCAGCGGCGGCAGGTCGGCGTTGAATTGCTCGACCGCCTCCTCCAATCGCTCGACGTGTCCCGGCGTCACGGCGACGTAGCCCGGTATCGACAATTCGCCGCCGAGATCGAAGAGATCGTGCTGGACGTCGATCAGCAGTGCGCGCACGGACGGGGGCAACGTCTCCGCCAGCACGACGCCGACGTTCGAGTTGAGCTCGTCGACGGCGCCGATCGCATCGATCCTCGGGCTGTCCTTCGCAACGCGCGACCCATCGCCGAGGCCGGTGGTTCCAGCATCGCCGGTGCGGGTGACGATCTTCGACAAACGATGGCCCATGACGTCCTGTAC
>DASSEA010000267.1:0-3839 GCA_035696805.1 Casimicrobiaceae bacterium | reverse complement strand
AGCGCGTCGGCGGCTGCGGGCGGGCAGATGATGTCGTAACGCCCTTGCACGATCGTGCACGGCAACCGGCGGACTCGCGCGAGGTTGCCGAGGATCCGATCCTGCTCGATGAACGCTTCGTGCACGAAATAGTGCGCCTCGATGCGCGCGATCGCGAGCCCGCCGGCGTCGCCTTCGCCGCGCCCGTTGCCGTTCGACTTCGGAAGCAGCGTCGAGCACGTGCTTTCGTAGCGGTCCCACGCATGCGCGGCCGGGGCATGGATCGCCGCGTCGTGATGGGTGAGGCGGCGGTAGTAGTTGCCGAGGACGTCGCTGCGCTCGTCGGGTGGCAGGAAATGCGCGAATTCGCGCCACGCTTCGGGAAAGATGCGCGCCATGCCGTGCATGAACCAGTCGATCTCGCCGCGCGTCGCGAGAAAGATCCCGCGCAATACCAGCCCCAGCACGCGGCCGGGATGCGCCTGCGCGTACAGCAGGGCGAGCGTCGAGCCCCACGACCCGCCGAACAGCAGCCACCGGTCGATTCCGAGATGCTCACGCAGACGCTCGATGTCGTCGATCAGGTGCGCCGTCGTGTTGTCGGTCAGTTCCGCCGCCGGCGTCGAGCGTCCTGCGCCGCGCTGGTCATAGAGCACGATGCGCCAGAACGACGGATCGTAATAGCGGCGATGGTGCGGCAGGCTGCCGCCGCCCGGTCCGCCGTGGATGAACAACAGCGGAACGCCGCCTGGATTGCCGCAGCACTCCCAGCGCATCGCGTGCCGCGCGTCGAGTTTCAGCATGCCGCTCGCGTACGGCGTGCAATCCGGATACAGCGATGCCTCGGCGGCATGCGAGCGGATCGAATCGATCATGGCAACGAGCGGTCATTCGCGACGACGACGTATGATCGCACTTCATGAGCGCGCGCATTCACGAACGGCTTACGGTCGCGGCTTCGCTGCCCGCCGATGCCGGCGACGCATTGCTCGTCGGCCGCGTCTTCGTTCCGGCCGTCGAGGGGCCGGTCCTGGTGCGCGTCGTCGGCGACGACCTGCTCGATCTGTCGACGATCGCGTCGATATCGAGCGAACTCCTCGATCGCGCAGACGCCATCGACGCGATCCGCAAGACGCGACTTCCACGCATCGGTTCCCTTGCAGCCGCGCTTGCGAATGCCGCACCCGCAGGCCGCGACACGGCGGCGCCCTGGCTGCTTGCGCCGGGCGACCTGCAGGCGATCAAGGCCGCAGGTGTCACCTTTGTCGCGAGCATGCTTGAGCGCGTCATCGAGGAGCAAGCGCGCGGGGATCCGGGCAAGGCCGAAGGCGTCCGCGCCAGGATCGCCGGCATCGTCGGCGACAACCTGCGCAACGTCCGGCCGGGTTCGGCGGAAGCGGCGCGCATCAAGGACGTGCTGCTGGCCGAGGGGCTGTGGTCGCAGTATCTCGAAGTGGGCATTGGTCCCGACGCCGAGATCTTCACCAAGTCGCAGCCGATGTCGGCGGTAGGCACGGGCGCGGACATCGGCATTCATCGGCAGTCGACGTGGAACAATCCCGAGCCCGAAATCGTGCTCGCGATCAACTCGCGCGGCGAAACGGTTGGCGCCACGCTCGGCAACGACGTCAACCTGCGCGATTTCGAAGGGCGCAGCGCGCTGCTGCTCGGGAAAGCCAAGGACAACAATGCGTCGTGCGCGATCGGCCCGTTCATCCGGCTGTTCGACGATACCTTCACGATCGACACAGTGCGCGGCGCGGACATCACGCTGACGGTCGAGGGACCCGACGGCTTCCTGCTGAACGGCGCAAGCTCGATCGCACAGATCAGCCGCGATCCGCTCGATCTCGCGCAGCAGGCGATCGGCCGCAATCACCAGTATCCGGACGGGTTGTTGCTCTTCCTGGGGACGATGTTCGCGCCGACGCAGGACCGTCACGGTCCGGGTCTCGGCTTCACGCACGAGGTAGGTGACGTGGTGACGATTGCGACGCCGTCGCTCGGCGCGCTCGTCAATCGCGTCGACTACGCCGACGCGATCGAGCCGTGGACCTTCGGTGCCGGGGCGCTGATGCGGAGTCTTGGGGCGAGGGGCCTGCTGCGCTGACCCCCGGTGCTCGCTTACGCGGACCGGCGCTCCTTGAACGGCACGACGCGCTGGCGTTGCTCGCCCAGTCCTTCGATGCCGAGCGTGACGACATCGCCCGCCTGCAACCACTGCGGCGGCTTCATGCCGAGGGCGACGCCGGGCGGCGTGCCGGTCGTGATCAAGTCGCCCGGCAATAGCGTCATGTAGCGCGACACGTCGGCCACGAGTTCGGCGACGCTGAAGATCATCGTCCGCGTGTTCCCTCGCTGCCGGCGTTCGCCATTGACGTCGAGCCACAGGTCGAGATTCTGCGGATCCTTCACCTCGTCGCTCGTCACGAGCCACGGGCCGATCGGCCCGAACGTGTCGCAGCCCTTTCCCTTGCTCCATTGGCTCGCGCTGCGCTTCATCTGGAATTCGCGCTCGGACACGTCGTTGACGACGCAATAGCCCGCCACATAACGGAGCGCGTCCTTCACCGCGACATGGCGCGCCGTGCGGCCGATGACGACGCCGAGTTCGACTTCCCAGTCGAGTTGTGTCGAGTCGCGCGGGATCATGATGTTGTCGTTGGCGCCGACGATGCACGTCTGCGCCTTGTAGAAGACGACCGGGTTCTCGGGGATCGGCGACCCGGTCTCCTTCGCGTGATCGCTGTAGTTCAAACCGATCGCGACGAACTTCTGCGGCGTGGCGATGCACGGACCGAGCCGCGGACGGCCCCTGACCGCCGGCAACCGCCGCGTGTCGAGCTTGCGGAGCCCGGACAGCGACACCGGCGCGAGCGCGGCTGCATCGATGTCGTCGACCTTGCGCGAGAGGTCGCGCAGCACGCCGTCGGCATCGATCAGGCCGGGCTTTTCGCGGCCGGGTGGTCCGTAACGTACGAGCTTCATGGGCGTGCTTCCTTGTCGTGGTTGCTAGATGGTCATGCCGCCGTCGCAGGAATAGACGTTGCCCGTGACGAATGCGGCTTCGTCGGACGCGAGGAAGACCACCATCGGCGCGATCTCCTCGGGCTTGGCGAGGCGTCCCATCGGCTGGCGGGCGACGAACATCTTCCGCGCCTCGACCGGGTCGGGGAACGCATCGATGCGCGCGGCGAGCGACGGCGTGTCGACGGTGCCCGGTGCGATCGCATTGCATCGGATGCCGCGCTGCACGTAATCGGCGGCGACGCTCTTGGTCAGGCCGATGACGGCCGCTTTCGTCGTTCCGTAGATGAAGCGGTTCGGTAGTCCTTTGATCGAACCCGCGATCGACGCCATGTTGATGATGCTCGCGCCCTCGCCGCGCTCGTCGAAGCGGGCGAGCATCTTCGGCAATGCCGCCCTGATCGCCACGTACATCGCACGTACGTTGAGATTGACGCTGACGTCCCAGTCGCGCGGCGTGCAGTCGATGATCGTTCCGTGATGAACATAACCTGCGCAGTTGAACAGGATGTTCAGCGGGGGAATCTGGCCGAAGAGCGCCGCGACGGCCGCATCGTCGAGCACGTCGAGCCGGCGGGTCGTCACGTTCTCGACGCCGGCAAGCGTGCCAAGCGCCGCGTCGTTCACGTCGGTTGCGATGACCGATGCGCCTTCGCGCGCCATCGCGACTGCCGATGCACGGCCGATACCCTGGCCGGCCGCGGTCACCAGCGCCGTCTTGCCCTGCAGCCGTCCCGCCATCGAACGTGAAACTCCGCGCGAAAACGGCGCATTCTACGCGCTGACTTTGGGGTCAGAGCAATAAGTCGACTTGTTGCTCTGACCCCAAAGTC
>DASSEA010000266.1:0-4040 GCA_035696805.1 Casimicrobiaceae bacterium | reverse complement strand
CGGCGCGATCGCGCACTACCTGCTGCGCGAGTGGCGCCGACAACGACGAACGCTCGCGCGCCGCCCCGCCTGAACGCAGGCTTTTCGTCATCCCGTCCCCGTCGCCGAAAAACAGCCGCCGCCGGGTATGCGGCGCACGTGGCGGATTCACCGGCGCAGCACCGCAATGAGGTGCTTGATCCATGTCATAGCGGTTCGCGCGGCGCGTCGGTAGCATCGAACTCATGCACCCGTTTCCTCCGCCCGGTGGCGGTGCGCGCCGTTTGCCTGCCCCCGGGTCATTTCCTTCGTCGATCCGGATGCAGCGCCCGCGATGCTGAAGCTCGTGCAGCGCGGCGGCCAGCGCCTGTTCCTGCGCGTCGAATGGCTTTTCAATCATGCGTTCGGCGAAGCGAACAATCCGCTCTACTACCTCGGCGCGATCACGTATTTCCTGTTCTGGATCGTCGTCGCGAGCGGCCTCTATCTGTACGTCTTCTTCAAGACCGGCGTCGATGAAGCGAACGCGTCGGTGGCGTACCTGACGCACGACCAGTGGTATCTCGGCGGCGTGATGCGAAGCCTCCACCGCTACGCATCCGACGGCATGGTGCTCGGCATGCTGCTGCACCTGACGCGGCACTTCACGTTCGACCATTATCGGAGTTTCCGCTGGTTCTCGTGGATCTCAGGCATCGCCGTGCTGTGGGTCACGTACGTGTCGGGCATTAACGGCTACATGCTGCCGTGGGACCACCTCGCGCAGTTCGTCACCGTGGCGACGGCCGAGTGGCTCGACTGGCTCCCGATCTTCAACGGGACGCTGGTGCGCAACTTCATCTTCGAAGGCGCCGTCAACGACCGGTTGTTCTCGCTCTTGTCGTTCCTGCACATCGGCTTCCCGCTCGGCCTCCTTGCACTGCTGTGGGTGCACACGCAGCGCGTTCCCGGCGCGAAGACGAACCCGCCGCGCCGCATCATGGCGTGGCTGTTCGCATCGCTCGTCGTGCTGTCGCTTCTCAAGCCGGCCGAGAGCCAGGGCGTCGCGAACCTCGGCACCGTTTCGCAGACGGTTGCGCTCGACTGGTTCTACCTGCCGATCTTTCCGCTGTTCTACGCGTGGTCGGTGCGCGACGTCTGGCTGCTCGTCGGCGGCGCGACGCTGCTGTTCGCCTTGCTGCCTTGGCTGCCGCCCAAGCGACGCCGCCGCAAGGACGAGTTTCACGTGCTGATCCATCCCGACAACCGCATCGTCGCCGGGCACGAGGGCGAAACGCTGCTCGAATCGGCGCTGCGCGAGGACATCGCGTTTCCGTTCGATTGTCGCAACGGCGGCTGCGGCGTCTGCAAGTGCACGGTGCTGTCGGGCACCGTCGACTACGGCATCCACCAGCCCGAAGTGCTGACCGCGGAGGAGCGCGCCGCGGGCAAGGCGCTCGCGTGCTGCGCGGTTCCGCTGTCCGACGTCGAACTCGAATACGTGCCGGTCACGGCGCCCGGCGGCCTCGCGGTCGCCCGGCATCGCGCCCGCGTCGTTGAACTGAAGCGGCTCGCCGACGACGTGATGCAGGTGAAGCTCGCGATGGTCGGCGAAGCGCCGTTGCGGTTCTACGCGGGCCAGTACGTGAACATCCTGCTCGACGACGGCGAGAAGCGCAGCTTTTCGTTCGCGACCGCGCCGCATCAGCGCGACGTCATCGAGCTGCAGATCCGGCTCGTCCCCGGCGGCCGCTTCACGACGCACGTGTTCAACACGATGAAAGTCGGCGACGTCGTCGAGTTCGAGGGTCCGCTCGGCTCGTTTTTCCTCCGCGACGACAGTGACAAGCCGATCATCTTCGTCGCCGGCGCGACAGGGTTCGCACCGGTCAAGAGCATGCTCGAGCACGCGTTCCACACCGGCGTCAAGCGCGACATGGTGCTCTACTGGGGCGTGCGGTCGAAGCAGGACCTGTACCTGCCCGACCTGCCGCGACAGTGGGCTGCCGAGCATCCGAATTTCCGCTTCGTCCCCGTGTTGTCGCATCCGCGGCCCGACGACGCCTGGGAAGGCCGCACCGGCCTCGTCCACGAAGCGATCCTCGAAGACTATCCGGACCTGTCCGGGCATCAGCTGTATGCGTGCGGGTCGGTGAAGATGGTCGAAGCCGCGCACCCGGCATTTGCGGCGCACGGCCTGACACAGGACGACTGTTTCTCCGACGCGTTCCGGCTCGCGCCGCATCGCGAGCGGTCGACGCCCGCGGCCGACCTGGTCACGCTGGGCGGAAGCTGAAACGATGCAAACCGTTCTTCGCTACGGCGCGCAGGCGGTGCTTTACGCGGCGTTCGTCGCCGTCATCGGCTACTTTTCGACGTCGCCCGTGTACCGCCACCTCGCACCGGGCGACGCGCTGCTGAAGGTGTCGTTGACGCACGCCGGCGCGCGCAAGGAGTCGTGCCGCCAGCGGTCGCCCGAGGAACTCGCGAAGCTCGCACCGAACATGCGCGCGCAGTCGGTGTGCCCGCGCGAGCGCGTACCGATCGAACTCGAGGTCGTCGTCGACGATGCGCCGCTATTTCGCATCGTCGCGCCGCCGTCCGGCCTGTCGAAGGACGGCGCGTCGACCATCTATCGCCGCGTGCCGATCGCGGCCGGACGTCATCGAATCCAGGCCAGCCTCGCCGATGCACCGGGGGGCGCCGTCACGTTTACGAGCGATACGACGATCGACCTCGCGCCGGGGCGCGTCGTCGTCATCGATTTCGACGCCGCAAAGGGCGGCTTCCTGTTCCGTGGCTGACGATGAACCGAACGGCGCCCGCCTCGCGATCGCTGCGCACGACGCTGCAGCGCGGATTGCAGCGGATCGAGCACGTCTTCGATGCTGCGTTCGGGATGCCCGCGAATCCGTGGCGGCACCTGGGCGCGCTCGCGTTCTACCTGTTCTGGATCGTCGTCGCGACGGGTGCCTACCTCTACGCCGCGTTCGACACGAGCGTCGCCGGCGCGTACGCGTCGGTCGAGCGCATTACGGACGGCGCGTGGCCGTTGTCCGGCATCGCGCGAACGCTCCATCGCTACGCGTCCGATGCCTTCGCGGTCGTCGTGCTGCTGCATCTCGCGCGCGAATGGCTGAACGGTCATGCGCGCGGCTTCCGCTGGTTCTCGTGGGTGTCGGGGGTGCCGCTGCTGTGGCTCGCGTATGCGTCCGGGCTCGGCGGCTACTGGCTGGTGTGGGATCGGCTTGCGCAGTTCAGCCTCGTCGCGACGACCGAATGGCTCGACGCGCTGCCGCTCTTCGGCGAACCGCTCGCGCGCAATTTCATCACCGGCGCCTCGGTATCGAATCGACTGTTCTCGCTGCTGATTTTCCTGCACATCGGCATTCCGCTCGCGCTCCTGCTCGGAATGTGGATCCACGTGCAGCGGATCAGCGCACCGCGCACGCAGCCGCCGCGCGAACTCGGCATCGGCCTCGCCTGCGCGTTGACGCTGCTCGCGGTCGCAAGCCCGGCGACGAGCGACGTGCCGGCCGATCCGTTACGCGTTCCGGCGCAGATCGCGATCGACTGGTTCTACCAGGCGATCCATCCACTGTTCTACGCGACGTCGGGGGCGACGCTGTGGCTGTTCGCGGGTGCGGCGACGCTCGCGCTCGCAGCGTTGCCCTGGCTCGGCGCCACCGGGCGTCGGAATGCGGCGATGCGGCGCGGCGCGGCGGCGCGCGTCGACCTCGCCAATTGCAACGGTTGCGGCCGCTGCTTCGCCGATTGCCCGTATGCCGCGGTCACGCTCGAGCCGCGCTCCGACGGTCGACCACTGCCGCGCGAAGCGGTCGTCGATCCGGATCTCTGCGCGGCGTGTGGCATCTGCGCCGGCGCGTGCCCGTCGTCGACCCCCTTTCGCGCCGCGGATACGCTGCGCGCGGGCATCGACCTGCCCGGACGTCCGATCACCGCGGTGCGCGACGAACTGGAGCGTGGCCTCGCGGCGCTGCGCGGCAACGCGAAGGTCGTCGTGTTCGGTTGCGAATGCGCGGCGGACGCGGCGGCACTGCGCGCGTCCGACACGTCGATCG
>DASSEA010000265.1:0-6820 GCA_035696805.1 Casimicrobiaceae bacterium | reverse complement strand
GCAACGCAGACGTCCATGAGCGCCTGTTCCGACCGGCGCTCGAAGGCAGGAAGATCGGCGCGATCTGCATGACCGAGCCGGACGCGGGTAGCGATCTCGCCGGTATCGCGACGAGGGCGCAGCGCGTCGACGGCGGCTATCGGTTGTCGGGCCGCAAGACGTGGGTGACCTCAGCGCCGGTCGCGGATTTCTTCACCGTATTCGCGAGGGCGGGCGAGGCGCGTGCGCTGACGATCTTTCTCGTCGAGCGCGACTTTCCCGGGCTCGTCGTCGGCCGCGCGATCGAAAAGATGGGCGTGTGGGCGCTTCCAACGTCCGAAGTCGCGTTCGAGGACTGCTTCGTTCCGCTGACGCACCGGTTGTCGCACGACGAGGGCGACGGTGAAGCGCACCTGCGCGAGATTCTCTCCGAGATACGGATCATCACCGGCGCCATCGCCCTCGGCGTCGCGCGGGCCGCGCTCGACGACGCGCGGCGCTACGCCGCCGAGCGCGCACAGTTCGGCAAGCCGATCGACCGCTTCCAGGCGATTCAGCTGAAGCTCGCCGAAATGGCCACCGGCCTCGAGGCGGCCCGGCATCTCGTGCACTACGCCGCATGGCTCCGCGATACGGGCCAGGCTCACCAGCAGCAGGCGGCGATGGCCAAGCTTTTTGCGAGCGAAACGGCCGCGTCGATCTGCGACCAGGCGGCGCGCATCCTCGCGTCTTACGGCTATGCGATGGACTATGCGGTGCAACGGCACTTGCGTGACGTGCGCTTCACGCTGATCGGTGGCGGCACCAGCGAAATCCTCAAGCTCGTCATCGCCAAGGGCCTTGCGGGCAGCGTGGAGGCCGCGCGATGACCGGTTACATGGACGCCGCGCAGCGCCGTCGCCGCATCCTGGTCGCGAAGCCCGGCCTCGACGGCCACGACCAGGGCGCGAAGGTCGTCGCGCGTGCGTTGATGGACGCGGGCTTCGACGTGATCTACACGGGGCTGCGACAGACGCCGGAGTCCGTGTGCCGAATCGCGCTCGAGGAGGACGTCGACGTAATCGCGCTGTCGAGCATGGCCGGTTCGCACGTGCCGTTTTGCACGAAGCTCGCGCCGCTGCTGCGCGACGCGGAACTCGACGACAAGCTGTGGATCATCGGCGGCAACCTGCCGGAGCAGGATCACGCGCGGCTGCGCGAACTCGGGTTCAGCGGCATCTTTCCGACCGGATCGACGCTCACGTCGATCGTCGAATACATCGAAGCGCACGGCAGCCGTCGATGATTGCGCGCAACGAACTGCTGCGTCCCGTCATGAACGAATCGGGAATTGCGATCGAACCGCTGTACACGGCGGAGGACGTCGCGGCGAGCGGTGGCACCGACATGATCGGCCGCCCGGGCGAGTATCCGTTCACGCGCGGCATTCACCCGCTGATGTATCGGCAGCGCCCGTGGACGATGCGCCAGTACACCGGGTTCGGCAACGCTGCCGACACCAACCGGCGCTTTCGCTACCTGATCGAGAATGGCCAGACCGGCTTGAACGTCGCGTTCGACCTGCCGACGCAGATCGGCCTCGACTCCGACGATCCGCTCGCCGAGGGCGAAGTCGGTCGCGTCGGAATGGCGGTCGACACGCTCGCCGACTTCGAAACGGCGTTCGACGGCATCGACCTCGACGCGATCACCGTGTCGCTGACGATCAACGGCGCGGCCGCCATCCTGATCGCGATGTATCTCGCGATGGCGGAGAAGCGCGGCTACGACCTGCGGCGGCTGCGCGGCACCGCGCAAAACGACATCCTGAAGGAGTTCATCGGCCGCGGAACGTGGATCTTCCCCGTCGGGCCGTCGCTGCGGCTCGTCGGCGACACGATCGAGTACTGTGCGAAAGCGGCGCCGAAGTACACGCCTGTCAGCGTGTGCGGCTATCACATCCGCGAATCCGGCGCGACGCCGGTGCAGGAAATCGCGTATGCGTTCTGCATTGCGCGCGCGTACGCGGATGACGTCATCGCGCGCGGGCTTGCCGTCGACGAGTTCGCGGGCCGCCTGTCGTGGAATTTCAACATCTTCGGCAACCTCTTCGAGCAGGTCGCCAAGTTCCGTGCCGCGCGCGGACTGTGGGCGAAGATCATGAAGGAGCAGTACCGCGCGACCGAACCGGCGTCGATGCTGCTGCGGATGATCGCGGGCGGCGGCGGCGGCGGCCTCACGTTCGAACAGCCCGAGAACAACATCGTGCGCGGAGCCTATTACGCGCTGATCAGCGCGCTGTCCGGCGCGCAGACGATGGCGCTCTGCTGCTACGACGAGGCGTACACGATCCCGAGCGAGCACGCGCAGCGGCTGTCGCTGCGCACGATGCAGCTGCTGATCGAGGAAATGGGCCTTTGCGACACCGTCGATCCGCTCGGCGGCTCGTACTACGTCGAGACCCTCACCAACCGGATGCGCGACGCGATCGAGCAAACGATCGCCGACGTCGACGCGCGCGGCGGCATCGTCGAGCTGATCGCCGACGGCCGCATCCAGGCGCAGGTGTCGGCGCAGGCGTATGCGCACCAGAGGGCGATCGAGGACGGCAGCTTTCGCAAGGTGGGGGTCAACTGCTATCGGACCGCCGAAGCGGCGCACGCGATCGCGTTCCATCCTTATCGCGACGACGATGCCCGCGCGCAGGTGCACGCGCTCGACGGCGTACGCGCCCGTCGCGACGCTTCCGGCGTGCGCGATGCGCTGGTGCGCGTGCGGCAGGACGCGCAAACGGGTGTGAACGTGATGCCGGCGATCATCGCCGCGGTCAAGGCGTACGCCAGCGTTGGCGAGATCACGCGCGAACTCGTCGACGTCTTCGGACGCCATCGCGAGCCCATCCGGTTCTAGGTCGAAAGTTCCCAACGATGAACGCCACGATCGAACGTTACTTCGCACCGGCATCGCTCGACGAGGCCGCCGTCATGATGGCGGCGGGCGATGCGACGGTCCTGGCCGGCGGCACCGACCTCATGCCGCAGACGAACGCCGGTCGCATGCGCTTCGGGCGCACACTCGTCAACATCCGCCGCGTCCCCGAACTCGGCGGCATCGCCGTCGACGGCGATGCCATCCGCCTCGGCGCGCTGACGACGGTGACCGAGCTGATGGCGAGCGACATCATGCGATCGCGCGTGCCGATCCTCATCGACGCTGGCGATCATTTCGCGAGTGCGCAACTACGCAACGCGGCGACGGTCGGCGGCAACGTCTGCAACGCGTCACCCGCGGGCGACCTGATCGTGCCGCTGATGGTGCTCGACGCCGTGGTCGAGCTCGTGTCGCATGCCGACGGCGCGCGGGTCGCGCGCAGCGTGCCGCTGGCGTCATTCTTCACCGGTCCTGGAAAGACGGTGAGAACGCCTGTCGAGCTCGTCGTCGGCGTGCGCATTCCGTTGCCGCCGGCAGACCACGTCGCGCGTTTCTGCAAGTTCGGCACGCGGCCCGCGCTCGACATATCGGCGGTGTCGATCGGCATTGCCGGCGTGCGGGACGGCGATCGTTTGTCCCGCGTGCGCGTCGCGTTCGGTGCGGTTGCGCCGACGCCGATGCGCGCGCCGCGCACCGAGGCGGCGCTGGAAGGACGGGCGCTCGACGCGGCGACGATTGCAGCTGCCGCGGCAGTCGCCCGCGACGAAGTGCGGCCGATCTCCGACGTGCGCGCGTCCGACTGGTATCGGCGCGAGCTGATCCACAACCTGACCCGGCGAGTGCTCGACGATGTTGCCCACGCGTGAGATCACGTTTTCGATCAAGGGCGCGCCGCGGCGCGCGAACGTGCCGCTCGACATGAGCGCGCTGACGCTCATACGCGACGTGCTCGGGCTCACCGGCACGAAGTACGGCTGCGGGGAAGGCGAGTGCGGCGCCTGCACGATCCTGGTCGACGGGCAGTCCGTGAACGCGTGCCTGATGTTCGCCGTCGACTGCGAGGGCCGCACGCTGACGACGATCGAAGGCATGGCGATCACCCCCGCCGGCGAGCGGCTGCGCGACGCGTTCGTCGCGCACGGCGCCGTGCAATGCGGGTTCTGCACGCCGGGCATCGTCATGCAGGCTGCGGCGCTGCTCGCGCAGGACGCGCACCCCACGGACGAGCAGATTCGGCGCGGCATCGAGGGGAACCTCTGCCGCTGCACGGGCTACGCCAAAATCGTCGAGGCAATCGCCGCGGCGGCGGAGACGCGATGATGGCGACCGTCGTCGAGAAACAAACGCTGATCGGCAAGCGCATCGCCAAGCTCGACGCGCCGGACAAGGCGAGTGGCAAGACGCGCTATATCCACGACCTGGATCTGCCGGGTCAGCTGCACGCGAAGATCCTGCGCAGCGCGCGCGTGCATGCGCGGATCGTGCGCATCGACACCCGCCGGGCGAAGGAACTCCCCGGCGTGCACGCGGTGCTGACCGCGGCGGACGTGCCTTATCAGCGCCCGCTCGGCATCGTCGCCAAGGACCACATGCCGCTCAAGGGCGACAAGGTGCGAAGCCTGCGCGACGAGATCGCCGCGGTGGCGGCCGACACCGTCGAGCTCGCCGAGCAGGCGCTCGCGCTGATCGACGTCGAGTACGAAGACCTGCCGATCGTCGCCGACCCTCGCGCCGCGCTCGCGCCCGGTGCTCCGGCCGTGCACGCGGAGCATCCCGACAACGTCACGACGACGTGGGATTACGCGCAGGGCGACGTTGCGCAGGGCGAGGCGGAGTCCGACGTCGTCATCGAGGATTCCTTCCGGCTTCACTACGTCACGCATTGCTGCATGGGGGTGTCGGGGATCATCGTCGACTTCGACGCGTCGGGGAACCTCACGCTGTGGTCGAACACGCAGGTGCCGTTCCTGCACAAGCGCGAGTTCGCGCAGTTGCTCGACATCGACCCGGCGCGCCTACGCATCATCCAGCCTCCGATCGGCGGCGGCTTCGGGAGCAAGCTCGACATCTATCCATTCGAGCCGATCGCGATCTTTCTGGCCAAGGCGACGCGGCGCCCGGTCAAGCTCGTGTTCACGCGCGAGGAGGAGTTCATCGCGTCGCCGACGCGGCAGCCGGTACTGCTGACGCTTCGAAGTGGCGCGAAAAAGGATGGCACGCTGACGTTCCGCACGGTGTCGACGCTGCACGACAACGGCGCCTATACGTCGTGGGGGGCCTCGACGCCGTTCGTGATGATGCAGACGTTCTCGTCGCTCTACCGCGTCCCGCACTGCAAATACCACACGACGGTCGTCTATACGAACAACCCGTATGCGGGTTCGTTTCGAGGCTACGGAAATCTGCAGGGAACGTTCGCCGTCGAGAGTCACATGGACCGCCTGGCGGAGGCGCTCGGCATCGACCCGCTCGAGTTCCGGCTGAGGAACGCCCAGCTGCCCGGCGAAACGTCGCCGCAGGGGCTTCATTTCAAGACCTGCGGCCTGCGCGAATGCCTGACGACCGCGGCCGAGCACTCGGATTACCAGCGCAAGCATCGCGAGAACGCGTCGCGCTGGAACGAACCGGGGTCGCGCAAGCGCGGCGTCGGCATCGCGTCGATGCTGCACGTCGGCGGCGGCGCGAAGATCTATCCGTCCGACGGCTGCGGCACGATCCTCAAGATCGACGACTTCGCGCACGTCACGGTGATGACCGGCGCCTCTGAAATCGGCCAGGGCTCGGAGACGGTGATCGCGCAGCTCGTCTGCGAGGAGCTCGGGCTGCCGCTCGACGCGGTGCGCATCGTCAACAACGACACCGAGATCACGCCGTGGGACGTCGGCGTGCACGCGAGCCGCACGACGTTCATCGCCGGCAATTCCGCGATCGGCGCGGCGCGCAAGGCGAGGGCCAAGATTTTCGCCGCCGCCGAGAAGGTCACCGGCGTCGCGGCGGATGCGCTCGACCTCCGCGCGGGGACGATCGTCGAGTCGGCGAGCGGTCGCGCGCTGATGGCGCTCGACAAGATGATCCGCTCGCTGCACTTCTCGGACAAGGCGGAGCTCGTGATGACGACGCACTACTACGAGCCGCCGTCGAAGCACCAGGACAAGGCATTCAAGGGCGACGTTTCGGCAGCGTATGCATGGGCGACGCAGGTCGTCGAAGTCGAGGTCGACACCGAGACCGGCATCGTGCGCACGCTGAAGGTGACCGCCGCGCACGACGTGGGGCGCGTGCTGAACCGGCTCGGCATCGAGGGGCAGATCGAGGGCGGGATCGTCATGGGTCAGGGCTACGCGACGACCGAGGCGCTGATCGTCGAAGGCGGCGTCATGCGCAATCCCGCGTTTCGCGACTACAAGCTTGTCACCGCGCCCGAGATTCCCGACATGGACATCCATTTCATCGAGACGATGGACGGCGAGGGCCCGCAGGGTGCGAAGGGCGTCGGCGAAGCGCCCGCGATCTGCATCGCGGCGGCGATCGCCAACGCGATCTACAACGCCACCGGCGTGCGCATTCGCGAATTGCCGTTCACGCCCGAGAACGTGTACCGGGCGCTCGCGCGCAGCCGGCACGGAGAAGCTTCGTAATATGCAACGCCGTACCGTCGTGTCGCTCGAGCAGGCGCTGTCGCTGCCGTACGCGACGCTGCGCTTCGTTCACCTCGGTTGGCGCGTCATTCGAATCGAGGCGACGCCGTCGGGCGACGGCCTGCCGGGAGACCCGAATCGCTACATCGGACGCAACGCGGTGGACGACGATCGCCGCACGTACTTCATCGCGCCGAACGTCGGCAAGGAAGCGATCGCGTTGAACCTCAAGGATGCGCGCGGACGGCAAGCATTGCGGCGGTTGCTGCGCAAGCTCGATGTCGACGTGTTCT
>DASSEA010000264.1:0-2666 GCA_035696805.1 Casimicrobiaceae bacterium | reverse complement strand
ATTATTGGCCCCGCATCGCGCCAGCGCATCGCTGACGAGATGCCGGCCGCCGAGCGTGAACAGCGGCGTGTCCGACAGCTGGTAGAACACCCGTACCGGCGGCTGGTTCGAATGGCCGTGCGTGACCTGCGCCAGCCGCGTTCGAAACGCCGCTGCCGCCGCGCGCGCAGGCGCTTCATGCCCCGTAAGGACACCGATGCGCTCGATGTCGTCGGCGATGCCGGTTGCCGTCCGCGGGTCCGCCTCGAACACGGCGACGCCGCGTGCGCGCAGTCGTTCGACCTGCGCCGGCACCGTCCATGGCCACGTCACGATCAGGTCGGGCGCGAGCACGACGATGCGTTCGACGTCGAGCCCCGTTGCATCGCCGACGATCGGGAGCGGAGCGGCTTCAGGCGGGTAGTCGGAGCCTGCGACGACGCCGACGATCGAAGCGCCGGCGCCGGCCGCGAACACCAGTTCGGTCGCGTGCGGGGCGAGCGTGACGATACGCTGCGCCGGCGCAGCCAGCGTGACGCGCGCATGCGTGTCGTCGACGACGCTGACGACCGCGTGCGCCGACATCGCCAGCGCGACGATGAGCACGCCTGCGAACCTCGCGGGTTGTCGTCGCGTCACAACCGCCACCGCACGCCGGCCGTGACGCGTGCGCCACCGGTCGCGAAGTCGGCCGCGAGCGCGTAATCGCGTCCGAACACGTTGTCACCGCGGACGAAGATCGTCGTGCGTGAATCGATCGCCCACTCGGTCGCGAGGTTCAGCAACGCGTAACCGCCGAGCCGGCGCAGGTTCTGCGCATCGTCGAACCGCGCCGACGACGCGACGATCTCGGCGATCGCGAGAACCGGACCGAACGGCTGCGCGACCGACAGCGCGGCATGCCGGCGCGCACGCCGCGGCAGCTGTCGGCCGCTGTCCGCATCCTGCGGCGACTGCACGTCGATCGACGCGTGCAGCGACGCGCCTTCGCGCAGCACGTCGGCCGCGAGGGTGACACCCCGGAGCGTGGCGGACGCGACGTTGTCGGGACGACAGACGAAATCGACGTCGCAACCGAACACGACGAGGTCGCGAACGCGATTGCGGTAGGCGACGGCGCTCGCCTGCCAGAACGCCGCACCCATCCAGCCGCTTCCACGAACGCCCGCCTCGACGTTGCGCGACGTTTCCGGGCGCAGCGCGGGATTCGAGAACCCCGGAAAGTAGAGATCGTTGAACGTCGGCGCACGAAACGCCGTGCCGGCACTTGCCGTGACCCGCCACGCGGGTGCGATGCGGTAACCCCACGCGATCCCGCCGGTCGTGCGGCCGCCGAACTGATTGGAATCGTCGTGCCGCACGTTCGCCTGCAGCGCATGCGCATCGCGTTCGAGCCGGTAAATGCCGGTCGCCGCGTTGGTATCGCGCGCGACGACCGCGAACGCGGGTTCCACATCGACGCGTTCCTCGCGTCGTTCAACCGCGACCGTGAACGCGCCCGCCGCCGTCGTGACGTCGTTCTGCCACGCGTATTGCCGCTGCCGCGTGCGAAACGGAAACGCGCCGAACGCCGACGTCGAGACCGATCGATCGCGGCCTTCGCCGCCCGCCACGCGCGACGTCCAGTTCGACGTGAGCCGGCTGTCGAGCGCTGCCTGCCAGCTTTCGAGCGTCGTCAGCGTGCGATCGTCGAACGCGTCGCCGGCGTCGTATTGATTGTCGAGCCGGGAGCGGAAGTACCGGACGCTGAACGCGTGCGCCGTCGCGAAATGCAATTCACCCTGCGCGCTGACGCTCGCATTGCGATAGCCGTCGCGATCGGCGTCGAACGCGAAGTTCGCGGGATTCACGATCGCGTTGAAGCCCGCGCTTCGCCGTCCGGCGACGTGCAGCGCGCCTCGCGCGGTTGCCGAGCCGCCGGCGATGCCGGCCGCGACCGATGCCGTCGCGTCGGTGCCGAACGCCGCGCTGGCCTCTGCCTGCGTGCCGGCCGCACCGCGCCTCGTGAAGACCTGGATCACGCCGCCGATCGCGTCCGCTCCGTAGAGGCTCGACGCCGGCCCGCGCAGGATCTCGATGCGCTCGATCTGTTCGGGCGGGATCGCTTCGAGCGCCGTCGCACCGCTCGATGCGGACGCGACACGCATGCCGTCGACGAGCACCAGCGTCTGCGCCGCGTTCGCGCCACGCAGAAACACGCCAGCGGTCGCACCCGGACCCCCGTTCTGGCTCACTTCGACGCCCGGTTGCCGCGACAGCAGCGCGACGAGACCCTGGATCCCGCCGCGCGCGATCTCGTCCGCGTCGATCACCGTCACGTCGGCGACGAGATCGACCAGCCGCTGCGGCGAACGCGCGGCCGTCACCACGACGGGATCGAGCACCAGCGGCACGCCGGCTGGGGGAACCTGCGCAGCCGCATCGGCGATGGCGAGCGCGAACATCCAGGCGCCCGCCGGCAAACGCACATCGAAGGAAGGGATCACTGCAGGACCGTCCGCGAATGCCGTGGGGACCCCGCACGGCGCACCAGGGATCAGGTCACGGACGTCGGGTACCCGCGAACGACCGGACGACGGTCGCCGACGATGCCAATGCCGTTTCCTGATGCTCTTTGTCGCACCAGGGACGGGCGTCGAGAATCGGGCCGCGGCCGTAGCGCGCGTATCGATCCCTGTAGCCTGATG
>DASSEA010000263.1:0-3415 GCA_035696805.1 Casimicrobiaceae bacterium | reverse complement strand
CGGCGTGCACTTCCTGCTTCAGGTCGACATGAAGGGCGCGCTCGACAAGGCGGCGGATCGCTACACGACCGACATCCGCTCGCTGATGCGCGAGAAGAAGGTCGCCTACTCGGGCGTCGGCCGCGAGGGATCGAACGTCGTTTTGCGCTTCAAGGACGACGCCGAGCGAACGCGCGCACGCAGCGAAATCGAAAAGGCCTTTCCCGACCTGCTGGTTCGCGAACAGGACGTCGCGGGTGCGGAGTCACGCCTGGTCGCCGGCCTCAAGCCCGAAGCGCAGAAGCGCATCCAGGACGGCGCCGTCCAGCAGAACATCACGATCCTGCGCAACCGCGTGAACGAGCTCGGCGTCGCCGAGCCGATCATCCAGCAGCAGGGTTCCGACCGCGTCGTCGTGCAACTGCCCGGCGTGCAGGACACCGCACGCGCCAAGGACATCCTCGGCCGCACGGCAACGCTCGAGATCCGCATGGTCAACGACGATCCCGGCGCACAGGAATCCGCGCGCGGCGGATCGGTGCCGTTCGGCAACGACCTGATGCAGGACCGCAACGGCGAGCCGCTGCTCGTGCGCCGCCAGGTCGTGCTGACCGGCGATCGCATCAACGACGCGCAATCCGGCTTCGACCAGCGGACCAACGAGCCGGCCGTGCACGTGAACCTCGACGGCACCGGAGCGCGCATCTTCAAGGAAGTGACGCGCGAGAACGTCGGCAAGCGGATGGCGATCGTGCTGGTCGAGAAGGGCAAGGCCGAGGTGATCACGGCACCGGTGATCCGCGAGGAAATCGGCGGCGGGCGCGTGCAGATCAGCGGCAAGATGAACACCCGCGAAGCAAACGACATTGCGCTGCTGATGCGCGCAGGTGCGCTCGCGGCACCGATGGAAATCGTCGAGGAGCGCACGGTCGGCCCGTCGCTCGGCAAGGAGAACATCGAAAAGGGCTTCGACTCGGTGATGTACGGGTTCATCGTGCTGGCCGCGTTCATCTGCGTGTATTACGCACTGATGGGCGTGATCTCGACGATCGCGCTGGTCGTGAACCTGATCCTGCTCGTCGCAATCCTCTCGGTGATGCAGGCGACGCTGACGTTGCCCGGCATGGCGGCGATCGCGCTGACGCTCGGCATCGCGATCGACGCGAACGTGCTGATCAACGAGCGCATCCGCGAGGAGCTGCGCTGGGGCGCGACGCCGCATGCGGCGATTCAGGCCGGCTACGAGCGCGCGTGGGGCACGATTCTCGACTCGAACGTGACGACGATGATCGCGGGAATCGCGTTGCTGGCGTTCGGGTCCGGCCCGGTGCGCGGCTTCGCCGTCGTCCACGTGCTCGGGATCCTCACGTCGATGTTCTCGGCAGTGTTCGTGTCGCGCGGAATCGTCGCGCTGATCTACGGCAATCGCAAGAAGCTCGAGCGCATCTCGGTAGGACAGGTGTGGAAGCCGAAGCCCGACGTGCCCGCGTCGGTTCCAGTCAAAACCTAGGATCGCCCTCGTGCACACTCGATCGTCGACCCTCGATCTTCACGCCTGACCATGGAATTCTTCCGCATCTCGCGCGACATCCCGTTCATGCGGCATGCGCTCGTGTTCAACATCATCTCGTTGGTCACGTTCGTCGCAGCCGTCATCTTCCTCGCCGTCAACGGACTGAATCTCGGCGTCGACTTCCGCGGGGGCACCGTCATTGAAGTGACGTACGGCCACGCCGTGGACTTCACGCGCGTGCGAAGCGCGATCGACAAGCTGAACCTCGGCGAATTCTCGGCGCAGAGCTTCGGGAGCTCCGACACCGCGCTGATTCGCCTTCCCCTCAAGGAAGGCATTTCGAGCGCGCAATTGTCCGAGCGCGTCATGGGTGCGCTGAAGACGGACGATCCGACCGCGTCGCAGCGCCGCGTCGAATTCGTCGGGCCGCAGGTCGGCAAGGAGCTCTACGAGAACGGCGCGCTCGCGCTCCTGCTCGTGTCGATCGGCATCGTCATCTACCTGGCGCTGCGCTTCGAGTGGCGCTTCGCGGTCGCGGCGATCGTCGCCAACCTGCACGACGTCGTCATCATCCTGGGCTTTTTCGCACTCTTCCAGTGGGAGTTCTCGCTGCCGGTGCTCGCCGCCGTGCTCGCGGTGCTCGGCTACTCGGTCAACGAATCGGTGGTGATCGCCGACCGGATTCGCGAGAACTTTCGCAAGATGCGCAAGGCGACGGTCACGCACGTGATCGACAGCGCGATCACGCGCACGTTGTCGCGGACGATCATCACCCATGGATCGACGCTGTTGATGGTGCTGTCGATCTTCTTTTTCGGCGGCGAGACGCTGCATCACTTCTCGCTGGCCCTGGCGATCGGCATCTGCTTCGGCATCTATTCGTCCGCGCTCGTGATGGCGTCGCTCGTCATGTGGCTCGGCGTCTCGCGCGAGGACCTCGTCAAACCCGACCGCAAACGCGACGGCATGGCCGGCGAGAAGATTCTTCCGTAGTTCATCGCAGTTCAGTCATGTAAGCTCCGGTCCGACAGGTCGTTGCGGCCTGTCGTCGATCGCGCCGGACATTGACCGCACCCGCATTCCTCCCGAACTGGCCGCCGGCCGCCAACGCGTTCCTGATCTTCGGCCTGCTGCTGCTTGCGGGGCTCGCCGGGGGTCGCCTTGCGTCGATGACGCGCGTCCTTCCTGCGATCACCGGTTACATCGTGACCGGCTTCCTGCTCGGTCCCGGCGTCCTCGGCTGGCTGAGCGAGCCGATGCTCGAGCAGTCGCGCGTGCTGGCCGAGTTCTCCCTCGGCCTGATCGTGTTCGACCTCGGCCGCCGGCTCGACCTGCAGTGGGCGCGGCACGACCGCTGGCTGTTGCCGATGGGCATCGCCGAGAGCGTGCTGTCGTTCGCCGCCATGTTCGCGCTGTTGCATTTCATCGGCGGCATCGACACGCTGGAAGCAGCCGTTGCCGCGACGGTCGGCGTCGCGACCGCACCGGCCGTCGTTCTGCTCGTCACCAACGAACTGAAGGCCGAAGGCCCCGTCACGCGGCGCATGCTTTGGCACGTCGCGCTCAACAATGTGCTCGCGACGGTCGGCATCACGCTGCTGTTGCCCTTCATCGAGGCGCGCGCGGCGGGTGCGTCGTGGAATCCGGCTGCGCGCGCGCTGTGGCTGATTGCGGGCTCGTTCCTGCTGGGTTTCATCGCGTTCCACCTGATGACGCTGTTTGCGCGCTGGCTCGGCAAGTCGCCGGTCCCGCAGTTCGTCCTCGCGGTCGGCATGGTCATCGCGACCGTCGGCGCCGCGCAGGCGGCCCGGCTGTCCGTACTCCTCGCGCTTCTCGTGCTCGGGGCCTGCGCACGCAACCTCGATCGCGATCACCGCCTGATCGACGTCGATTTCGGTCGTGCCGCGCAGGTGTTCTTCGTCG
>DASSEA010000262.1:0-4439 GCA_035696805.1 Casimicrobiaceae bacterium | reverse complement strand
TGGGTGAACGCAGAGCTGCCGGAAACGTTGGCAGCACACGTACGCCCCGGCAGTGCAGTCGAGGCGACCGCTGCGGCCTTGCCGGAGAAGGTGTTCAAGGGCAAGGTCAGTACGATCCTGCCCGAGGTCAACGCGGCGACGCGGACGATCAAGGCGCGGATCGAACTTGGCAACCCGGGCGCGCAGCTGGTGCCGGGCATGTTCGCGCGAGTCAATCTTTCGCCGGCGCAGGTGAAGGACTCGCTGCTCGTCCCGACGGAAGCCGTGATCCAGACGGGGAAGCGCGCCGTCGTCATTGTCGCGGAGGGCGAGGGCCGCTTCACGCCGGTCGACGTCGACATCGGCATGGAGAGCAACGGTGAAACGGAAATTCGGCGTGGCCTTAGTGCGGGACAGCGTGTCGTCACCTCGGGGCAGTTCCTGATCGACTCGGAGGCGAGCCTCAAGGGCGCGACCCTACGCCTGGGCAGCGCGAGCGAGACGACCGGGGGCGCCGGGCGTACGCACCGCGCGAGCGGAAGGATCGAGGCGATCGACCCTGGCGAGATCACGGTGTCGCATGGCCCCGTGCCGACGCTCGGCTGGGACGCGATGACGATGAGCTTCGCGCTGCCGGATGCGGCGTTGGCCAAAGGCATCGAAGTCGGCCAGCAGGTGGCGTTCGAGTTTCGTCGGAGCGCGCAGGATACGTACAAGATCGTATCGATCGGTGCGGACGGCGCGAGTGTCCGCGAAAGCACGGCAAATCACGTCCACGGCGCCGCGGGTTCCGGAGCCAAGCCGTGATCGCCCGCGTCATTCGCTGGTCCATCGCCAACCGCGTCCTGGTCCTGCTCGCGATGGCGGCGCTTAGCGCGTGGGGCGTGTGGTCGCTCGAACGCACGCCGCTCGACGCTTTGCCGGATCTTTCGGATGTGCAGGTGATCATCCGCACAAGCTATCCGGGTCAGGCGCCGCAGATCGTCGAGAACCAGGTGACGTATCCGTTGACGACGACGATGCTCTCGGTTCCCGGCGCCAGGACCGTGCGTGGCTACTCGTTCTTCGGCGATTCGTTCGTCTACATCCTGTTCGAGGACGGTACCGACGCCTACTGGGCGCGCTCGCGCGTGCTCGAGTATCTGAACCAGGTGCAGTCGCGGCTGCCGCAGCAGGCGAGGACGTCGCTCGGCCCGGATGCCACGGGCGTCGGCTGGATTTACGAATACGCGTTGGTCGACCGCAGCGGACGGATGGATCTTGCGCAGCTTCGCGCGCTGCAGGACTGGTTCCTGAAGTACGAGCTCAAGGCCGTGGCCAACGTCTCGGAGGTCGCGAGCGTCGGTGGCATGGTGCGCCAATACCAGGTCGTGCTCGATCCTGCACGTATGCGCGCGTTCAACATATCGCACGCGAAGGTCATCGACGCGATACAGCGCGCGAACCGGGAAACGGGTGGTTCGGTGCTCGAAATGGGCGAAGCGGAATACATGGTGAGGGCATCGGGCTACCTGAAGACGCTCGATGATTTCCGGCGCATTCCGTTGCTGACGACGGAGGCCGGCGTGACGGTGCATCTCGCCGACATCGCGCGCGTACAGGTCGGACCCGAGATGCGCCGTGGCATCGCGGAGCTCGACGGCGAGGGCGAGGTTGCCGGCGGCGTGATCATCATGCGCTCCGGCAAGAATGCGCTGGCGACGATCGACGCCGTCAAGACGAAGCTCGCGGAACTCGCGCCGAGTCTGCCGGCCGGCGTGCAAATCGTCCCCACTTACGATCGCTCGAACCTGATCAAGCGCGCCGTCTCCAACCTCGAGGGCAAGCTCGTCGAGGAATTCATCGTCGTCGCGCTCGTATGCGCGGTTTTCCTGTTTCATTTCCGCTCCGCATTCGTCGCCATCGTGTCGCTGCCGCTCGGGGTGCTGGCCGCGTTCATCGTCATGTATTACCAGGGCGTCAACGCCAACATCATGTCGCTCGGCGGGATTGCCATCGCGATCGGGGCGATGGTCGACGCAGCCGTCGTCATGATCGAGAACGCGCACAAACACATCGAGCGCTGGAATGGCGAGAATGCCGGCCAGCGCCTCGCAGGCGCCGAACAATGGCGCGTCATCGGAGATGCGGCGGCGGAGGTGGGACCCGCGCTGTTCTTCTCGCTCCTGATCATTACCTTCTCGTTCGTGCCGGTGTTCACGCTGGAGGCGCAGGAAGGGCGTCTGTTCTCGCCGCTCGCCTTTACGAAGACGTACGCGATGGCCGCCGCGGCAGGTCTCGCGGTGACGCTCATCCCCGTACTGATGGGCTATCTGATCCGGGGCCGCATCCCGGCCGAGCGCAGGAATCCGCTCAACCGCGCGCTTGTCGCCCTTTATCGTCCGCTTCTGAACGCAGTGCTCCGCGCGCCGAAGACGACGCTCGCGGTTGCGTTGCTGATCGCGCTCTCGGCCGCATGGCCACTCTCGAAAACAGGCGGTGAATTCATGCCGCAGCTCGACGAGGGCGACCTGCTGTACATGCCTTCCGCGTTACCCGGGCTCGGGGCAGGGAAGGCCGCCGAACTGCTCCAGCAGACCGACCGGCTGATAAAGACCGTCCCGGAAGTGCAGAGTGTGTTCGGCAAGGCGGGACGCGCGGAGACCGCCACCGACCCGGCACCGCTTGAAATGTTCGAAACGACGATTCAGTTGAAGCCGCGCGAGCAATGGCGTGCCGGAATGACCCCGGAAAAACTGGTCGACGAACTCGACCGTATCGTGCAGGTGCCCGGGCTCTCCAACATCTGGGTGCCGCCCATCCGCAATCGCATCGACATGCTGGCGACCGGCATCAAGAGCCCGGTCGGCATCAAGGTCGCAGGCACGGATACCGCTGCGATCGACCGCGTCACCGCCGACATCGCGCGGATCGTGAAGGCGGTTCCCGGCGTCACGTCGGCACTCGCCGAGCGCCTGGCCGGCGGCCGGTACGTTGACGTCGACATCGATCGCGCGGCGGCCGCGCGCTACGGCCTCAATATTGCCGACGTTCAGAGCGTCGTGTCGGCAGCGATCGGTGGCGACAACGTCGGCGAGACCGTCGAAGGACTGCAACGTTTTCCCATCAATCTTCGCTATCCGCGAGAAGTGCGCGATTCGGTCGAGAACCTGCGCAACCTCCCGGTGCTCACCGAACGCGGCGCGCAGATTCGCCTCGGCGACGTCGCGGCCGTGCGCATTGCCGACGGGCCTCCAATGCTGAAGAGCGAGAACGGGCGGCTGTCCGGATGGGTCTACGTCGACATCCGCGGCCGCGACCTGCTGTCGGCCGTCCGTGACATGCAGCAGGCCGTCAGCCGCGAAGTGCGGCTCCCCGCCGGCCACTCCATCTCGTGGTCAGGGCAGTTCGAGTATCTGGAACGCGCGACGGCGAAGCTTCGGGTGGTCGCGCCCGCGACGCTGGCCATCATCTTCGTGTTGCTGTACTTGACCTTCCGCAGCTTCGCGAACGCGCTGCTGATCATCGCGACGCTGCCGTTGGCGCTGGTCGGCGGTTTCTGGCTGATGTACGCGCTTGGATACAACATGTCGATCGCCTCCGCCGTAGGATTCATTGCGCTCGGTGGCGTTGCAGCCGAGTTCGGCGTGGTGATGCTGCTCTACCTGGAACAGGCATGGAACGCGCGCCAGCTCCGCGGCGAAAGCGGCGATGCGGGGTTGACGGCGGCGATCTACGAAGGCGCGGTACTTCGCGTGCGGCCGAAGGCGATGACGGTTGCCGTCATCGTCGCGGGGCTGCTGCCGATCATGTGGGGCAGCGGTACGGGATCGGAAGTCATGCGCCGCATCGCCGCGCCGATGGTCGGCGGCATGATCACGGCGCCGATGCTTTCGATGTTCGTCATCCCCGCGGCATATCTGCTGATCCACCGCCGCCGCCGATTGCGCACGCGACGCGACGAGCCTCTGCCTGCCGTCGCTGCCGCCGCGAAAGCCATCGCGTGAGCGGTGTTGCGAATCGATTCGCGCTGCACGAGGATTTGCATCGCGAATCCGCGTAGCGAGCGCATCATAACGGCGCAGCTCGTGTTCGCACGCTTGAACGAGGCGATCCAATGACGGAAGCTGGCGGCGATCACGATCACGGTCATGCGCACGCGGCGCATGACGGGCATCCGCATGAGACCGCGCGCGCTTCACTGCAGCGATCGCCCGTATCGGGACCGGCGCCGCTTGCCGTCACGATCTACACGTGCCCGATGCATCCCCAGATCCGGCGGCCGGCTCCCGGCAGCTGCCCGATCTGCGGCATGGCGCTCGAGCCGGAAATGCCGTCGCTCGAAGAGGAGGGGAACCCCGAGCTCGACAATTTCACGCGTCGATTCTGGTGGACGCTGCCGCTGACGGCCGTGGGCGTTGCGCTTGCCATGGGCGGCCACCGCTTCGTGGCGCTATCGCCGCGCACGATGTCGGGGGTCG
>DASSEA010000261.1:0-2195 GCA_035696805.1 Casimicrobiaceae bacterium | reverse complement strand
CGCGAAGCGGGCTCGCCATCGTCTGCTGCTCGGAGCTGACCTCGGTGAACCGGGCATGCAGGCGCGCGCGGGCCTGTTGCAGCATCGCCGTGATGCGGGCGATGCAAAGGCGCTCGAACGCCGGCGCGCGCCGCAGCCACTCGGCGAAGTCCGACCCGGGAAGCTCGAGGCAGCGCGTCGCTTCCATCGCGCGATAGACGCCGGTGACGACGGCGCGCGTGGTGAGGGCGACGATTGGAAAAGCGTCGCCCGGCCCGAGCACCGGATACGGCTCTTCGGGCACGTCGTCGAGCCGCGGTTGCGAGCAATGCACTTCGCCGCGTTCGATGACGTGAAGTCGCGGCGAATCGGTGCCGACCTCGATGATGACGGCGCCCGCTTCGTAGTTCCGGGCGGTGACGTGCGTTGCGAGGAACTCGAACGCGGCCTCGTCGATGCGGTCGAACGGCGTGAACCGCCGCAACGCTTCGATCTCGGTCCGGGCGACCGGTTCGGCCGCAGTCAGCATCCCTTGCCTCCGTGACGCCCGATGCGTGCGCCGACGAACCAACGGTCTTGCGATCTTACCGGAACCCGTGGGTCCCCGACGTTGCGCGGCGCTCGTTCGAGCGCGGCGCGGGTTCTATAATCGGCACTGCGTCCGGCCTTCCCGGCGGCCCGCGGCGCGCAAACGAGCGAGCGTTCCGTCATGGAAGCACTGCGCCGCATCACGTACCTGGTCTTCCGGCCCGGCGCCGAATGGGCGCTGATCGCGCGCGAACCGTCCAGCGTCGACGTGCTCCTGCGCCGTTACATCCTGCCGCTTTCCGCGTTGGCGCCGATCGCAACGTTCATCGGCATGAACGTGTTCGATCGAGCCTGGGATGTCGATCAAGGCTACCTCGTGCCACCCGACCAGATCTTCAACGCCGCGGCGACGACATTCTTCGGCATCATCGGGTCGATCTTCGCGCTGGCCGCGATCATGACGCTGATCGCGCCGATGTATCAGTGCAAGCGCAACTACTTGGCTGCGCTCAAGGTCTCCGCGCACGGCGCGAGCCCGTTGCTGCTCTCGGGCGTCACGCTCGTGCTTCCGGTGATGGTCGTCGTGTCGATGTTCGCGCTCTGCTACACGCTGTTCTTGTACTACGTCGGCGCCACCACGGTACTGGAGATCAGGCGCGACCAGGCCGAGTTCATCGGCATTTCGATGCTGCTGCTGACGTTCGTTTCGATGATGGCCGGCATGGCGGCCGCGAGCATCGGCTTGATCTGAAACCCGGGCGCGAGCGGCAGGGCACCCCGCCGGTCCGTTCCCACCGTCAGGATGTGAACCGCGCATGCCGCTCGCCGATGCGATTCGCAAGCACGGCTTCCGTCACTGGTACGAGCGCCAGCTGTACGAAGGTTTCGCATGCCTCGTGACCGGATTTCTCGCGCTGATCATGATGGCGATTGCGCTCGAAGTCATCGACGTCGACGGATCGAAGATTGCGTTGTTGGAGTCGCTTCTCATCGCCGCGATCGGCGGCAGCCTGTGCGCGGCGGCATGGGCACGGTTTCATCGCTGCCTTGCGCGCGCCGAGCACCTGGCGAGCCAGGCGGTTTGCCCGGCTTGCGATGCCTACGGCAAGTTCGCCGTGCTCACCGCACGGACCGCGAACGACGCGTTCGAACACTGCGCTCTCGGCGTGCAGTGCCGCAAGTGCGCGCGCAAATGGACGATCGCGTAGCAGTCGGCAGGGCGCCGGCGTGCAGCGCCGGGTTTCAGTTCACGATCTGCCGCAATTCGCCGGCCTTGTACTTCGCCGCCATCCCGTCGAGCGTCTCGCCCGCGTATTGGCGCGCGCTGCCGACGCCTGCATGATCACCGGGCTGTCGGTTTCCGACGCCGCGCCATGATCCCCTGCACCTGCTCGAGGTTGTTGACGCTGAACGCGGGCAGGCCATAGCCGTGCTCCGCCAGACTCGACTTTCGAGCAAAGCTGCGGAAAGCTCGAGTCCTACCCTTGCGCTAGCTGGCGTCCGCGTGCCGCTGACGACACGTCCTCAGCACGTCGTCGGCATCCCGCTTCCACCAGTTCTGCGCGGAGAAGATCTCGACCTCGTGCATGCCGCGGTATCCGGCGGCCTCCATCCACGCGCGGATCCGCGGCAGGTCGATGACACCGTCCCCCATCATGCCGCGATCGTTCAGAAGGTCCCGCGTCGGC
>DASSEA010000260.1:0-7326 GCA_035696805.1 Casimicrobiaceae bacterium | reverse complement strand
CGGGAGCGGTGGGGCGGCTGTAGGCGGTGGCGGTCCAATATTATTTTGGAGGCGGGGGTCGGAATCGAACCGGCGTCCACGGCTTTGCAGGCCGCTGCATGACCACTCTGCCACCCCGCCAGGAGTGGAACGGCGCCAGCGCGACGAAGCTACCAGGGCCGAAACGAAAGGGGAGAGCGCTGAACGGCTCTCCCCGGAACACTGGAGCGGGAAACGAGTCTCGAACTCGCGACCTCAACCTTGGCAAGGTTGCGCTCTACCAACTGAGCTATTCCCGCACGCAAAAAAATTATAGCACCGCGGCAATCGCGTCCGCGACGTACTCGATGTTCTTCGAGTTGAGCGAGGCGACGCAGATGCGTCCGGTATCGACAGCGTAGATCGAGAACTCGTCGCGCAACCGGCGCACCTGTGCCTGGTTCAGGCCCGAATACGAGAACATTCCGCGTTGCTGGCGTACGAATTCCATGTCGTGCGTCGGCGCGCGTTCAGCGAGCTTGCGCACGAGCGTGCCGCGCATTTCGCGAATCCGCTCGCGCATGCCGCCGAGCTCCATCTCCCAGATTTCGCGCAGTTCGGGGTTCGTGAGCACGCGCGCGACGATTTGCCCGCCGTGCGTGGGGGGGTTCGAATAGTTCGCACGCACGACGCGTTTCATCTGCGATAGCACGCGCGCCGCTTCGTCCTTGTCCGCCGTCACGACCGTGCAGGCGCCTACACGCTCGCCGTAGAGGGAGAACGACTTGGAAAATGAGCTCGAGATGAACAGCGGCCCAGGGGTGGCCGCGAATTGCCTGACGACGCGCGCGTCTTCGTCGATGCCTTCGCCGAATCCCTGGTAAGCGATATCGAGGAACGGAACCAGTGCGCGACGGCGCACGGTCGCGGTGATCTCGTCCCACTGCGCACGCGTCGGGTCGACGCCCGTCGGGTTATGACAGCAGGCATGCAGCACGACGATCGTCCCCGGCTGCAGGGCATCCAGCGCCGCGCGCATGCCGTCGAAGTCGAGCCCGTGCGTGGCAGCATCGTAGTACGGGTACGTGATCACCGCGAAACCCGCCGCTTCGAACAACGCGCGATGGTTTTCCCAGCTCGGGGCACTGATCGCGACCTGCGCGGCGGGTGCGAACTTGCGCAGGAAGTCGGCGCCGATCTTGAGGCCGCCCGTGCCGCCGAGCGCCTGCACGGTCACGGCACGACCGACCGCGATAATGTCGTTGTCCTTGCCGAGCAACAGCGCCTGTACTGCCTTGTCGTACGCGGGCAGGCCGTCGATGGGCAGATAGCTGCGGGGTGCTGCGGTTTCCGTCAGTTCGCGTTCACTGCGCTTCACGCATTCGAGCAGCGGCACCTTGCCGTTGTCGTCGCAGTAGACGCCAACGCCCAGGTTGACCTTGCGCGGATTGGCGTCGGCGTTGAAGGCTTCGGTGATGCCAAGGATCGGATCCCGTGGTGCGAGGTCGACGGCGCCGAAGAGCGACGCGGCAAGCGGGGCATTCATGGCGGATTCGCGCGGTGGATAAACACGTTATTGTAGCGTGCGGCGCGCTTGAGATCGCGCGGGGGCGCCCCCAAATAGGCGAGTCGTTTTAGTCTTCGGCCCCCCAATAGACGAGTCGTTTTAGTCTTCGTCAGCCGTTTTAGACCCCGATACTCCGCCCTTTCAGCGACGATGGCCCGCGCCGATACGCGTCTCGAACCTGCACCGAAGATTCCACCGGTGACTGCATTGCGCACGCTTGCGCGCGTCGGACGCTTCCTGCGCCCATACCGGCGGCAGATCGTGTTGGCGGCCATCGGGCTCGTCGTTGCGGCGTCGGCGGTGCTCGCCGTCGGTCAGGGTCTCAAGTTCGTCGTCGACCGCGGCTTCGCCGCGTCGAGCGCGACCGAACTGGACCGGATGCTGGCACTCATGCTCGTCGTCATCGTCGTCATGGCCGGTGCGACGTACATGCGCTTCTATCACGTCTCGTGGCTCGGCGAGCGCGTGACGGCCGATTTGCGGCGCACCGTATTCGATCACCTGCTCGACCTGCCGCCGTCGTTCTTCGAGGCAACGCGCACCGGCGAGGTGATCTCGCGACTCCTCAACGACACGACGATGCTCGAAACGGTGATCGGCTCGAGCGCGTCGATGGCCATTCGCAATTTTCTGCTGATGGTCGGCGGCATCGTCATGCTGACGCTGACGAGTCCCAAGCTCACGCTGCTCGTGCTCGGGGGCGTTCCGCTCGTCGTCGTCCCGATCATTCTCTTCGGCCGGCGAGTGCGAAAACTCGCGCGTGCCACGCAGGATCGCGTCGGCGATGTCGGCGCGTTTCTCGACGAATCGCTGCACGAGATTCGCACCGTCCAGGGCTACGGTCACGAGGCCCTCGATCGCCGCGACTTCGCTGCGCGCGTCGAAACGGCGTTCGCGACGGCGGTGCGTCGCGTCCGTCAACGCGCGTTGCTGGTCGCCGCCGTCATCGTGCTCGTGTTTGGCGCCGTCGGCGTCATCCTCTGGATCGGCGGCCACGATGTCGTCGCGGGTCGCCTGAGCGCCGGGCAGTTGTCCGCATTCGTCTTTTATGCAGTCCTCGTCGCCGGCGCCGTCGGCTCGATCAGCGAAGTGATCGGCGATCTGCAACGCGCAGCCGGCGCGACGGAGCGGTTGTTCGAGTTGCTGGCCGTCGAGCCGGCGATCTCGGCTCCTGCGAATCCAACCCGCATGCCGGCACCAGGGCGGGGTGCCGTGTCGTTCGACGCCGTCACTTTTGCTTATCCGGCGCGCCCCGACGCGCCCGCGCTCGAGCGCTTCTCGCTCGACGTTCGCGCAAGCGAGAAGGTCGCGCTCGTCGGACCGTCCGGCGCGGGCAAGACGACGGTATTCCAGTTGCTGATGCGCTTTTACGATCCCCAGTCGGGAAGCGTGCGCATCGACGGCATCGATCTGCGCGCCGCGGACCCGCGGGACGTGCGCAGGCAACTCGCCCTGGTGCCGCAGGACCCCGTGATCTTCGCGTCGTCGGTGCTGGACAACGTGCGCTACGGACGTCCCGATGCGACCGACGCCGAAGTCAAGGCCGCGTGCGATGCGGCGTATGCGACCGAGTTCATCGAACGGCTTCCAAATGGCTTCGAGGGGCTTCTGGGCGAGCGCGGCGTCCGGCTGTCAGGCGGCCAGCGCCAGCGGCTTGCGATCGCCCGCGCGATACTGGCGGACCGGCCGATCCTGCTGCTCGACGAAGCGACGAGCGCGCTCGACGCGGAAAGCGAGCGCATCGTGCAACGCGCGCTCGAGCGCCTGATGTCGGGGCGCACCGTGCTGATGATCGCGCATCGCCTGGCCACCGTGCGCCACGCGGACCGCATCGCGGTGATCGAGCGCGGCCGTGTCGTTGCGCTCGGGACGCACGATGCGCTCGTCCGCGAGAACCCGCTTTATGCGCGCCTTGCCGCGCTGCAGTTCGCGGTTCCGGAGCCGACAAATACAGATCAATCCCTGTCCGAACTAAAATGATCGGTTTGCCGATCGCTTCACCGCCATGATCGTCACCTTTCCAGATAGTCCCTACGAACTCCATCAGCCCTTCGCGCCGGCGGGCGACCAGCCGGAAGCGATCGACCGGCTGGTCGAGGGCCTCGACGACGGATTGTCGTTCCAGACGCTGCTCGGCGTCACCGGGTCGGGTAAGACGTACACGATGGCGAACGTCATCGCGCGCAGTGGCAGGCCGGCGCTGGTGCTCGCGCCGAACAAGACGCTCGCCGCGCAGTTGTATTCCGAGTTTCGCGAGTTCTTTCCGAACAACGCCGTCGAGTACTTCGTCTCGTATTACGACTATTACCAGCCCGAGGCGTACGTGCCGTCGCGGGACCTGTACATCGAGAAGGACAGCTCGATCAACGAGCACATCGAGCAGATGCGCCTTTCCGCGACGAAGGCGATTCTCGAGCGTCCCGATTGCGTGATCGTCGCGACCGTGTCGGCGATCTACGGCATCGGCGACCCGACCGAGTATCACAGCATGATCCTGCACGTGCGACAGGGCGATCGCCTTACGCAACGCGATGCCATCCGGCGGCTCACCGAGATGCAGTATCAGCGCGCCGAACTCGATTTCAAGCGCGGTACGTTCCGCGTGCGGGGCGATGTCCTCGACATCTTCCCGGCGGAAAACGCCGAAAGTGCCGTCCGTATCTCGTTGTTCGACGACGAGGTCGAGTCGCTGCAGTTGTTCGATCCGCTGACCGGTCACCTGCGGCACAAGATGGCGCGCTACACGGTATTTCCGTCGTCGCATTACGTGACGGGACGCCAGAAGGTGCTCGACGCGATCGAGGGGATCAAGGTCGAACTCGCCATGCAGAAGGAGTCGTTCGTCGGGCAGATGAAGCTGATCGAAGCGCAGCGCATCGAGCAGCGGACGCGCTTCGACCTCGAGATGATGGCCGAAATCGGGTTCTGCAAAGGTATCGAGAATTACTCGCGACACCTGTCCGGTCGCCAGCCGGGCGAGCCGCCGCCCACGCTCATCGATTACCTGCCCTCGCGCGCTCTGATGTTCATCGACGAGAGCCACGTCACCATCCCGCAGGTTGGCGGCATGTATCGGGGCGATCGCGCGCGCAAGGAAAACCTCGTCAACTTCGGATTCCGGCTGCCGTCGGCGCTCGACAACCGGCCGTTGTGCTTCGACGAATTCGAGCATCTGTTGCCGCAGACGATCTTCGTGTCGGCAACGCCCGCGGACTACGAGCAGAAGCACGCGGGTCAGGTCGTCGAGCAGGTGGTCCGGCCGACGGGACTCGTCGATCCGGTGCTCGAAGTGCGCCCCGCCGCAACGCAGGTGGACGACCTTCTTTCGGAGATCAATCTGCGCATTGAGCGTGCCGAGCGCGTGCTGGTGACGACGCTCACCAAGCGCATGGCGGAAGACCTGACCGATTACCTGGGCGAGCACGGCGTGAAGGTGCGTTACCTTCACAGCGACATCGACACCGTCGAGCGCGTCGAGATCATCCGCGATCTGCGCCTGGGCGAGTTCGACGTTCTGGTCGGGATCAATCTGCTGCGCGAGGGGCTCGACATTCCCGAGGTCTCGCTCGTGGCCGTGCTCGACGCCGACAAAGAGGGGTTCCTGCGCGCGGAACGCTCGCTGATCCAGACAATCGGGCGGGCATCGCGCCACATCAACGGCAAGGCGATCCTGTATGCCGACCGCATGACGGAGTCGATGGAAGCGGCCATCGGCGAAACCGAGCGCCGGCGCGCCAAGCAGGTTGCCTACAACGGACGGATGGGCATCACGCCGAAGGGCGTCGAAAAGCGCATCAAGGACATGATCGACGGTGTCTACGATATCGACGAGGAGCGCAAGGAACAGAAGGCCGCGCAGGTGCGCGCCAAGTACGCTGCCATGCCCGAGAAAGACCTCGAGAAGGAACTGCGGCAAATCGAGAAGCAGATGCTCGACGCCGCCAAGAACCTCGAGTTCGAACGCGCGGCCGAGTTGCGCGACCGCCTGTACAAGCTGCGCGAGACGCTCTTCGGCGTCGCGCTTCCGACGGAAACCTGAGCGACGCCAGCAATCGGGCGGAGGCTATTTGTTCGGACCGCTCGTCTTTTTACGCATCGCGACGTCGACGTCCAGGTATTTCCACGAGTAGCCGAACGCGGAAGGCCAGTACCCTTGGACCCACGGGTAATGCAGGACGTTGCCGACGCCGTATGTATGCAGGATCATAGGCATGTACGCCTGCGATATGTCCGACATCTTGCGGGCGAGCGCGGTCCGCGCGGGACCCGCAGGTGTGCGCAGGAACTGCTCGTACGCGGCGTCGTAATCGGCCTGGCGAAACTGGGACGGGTTGGTGTCGCGTGGCGACTTGCCCCACAGCGTCTGCAGGATCTGGTAGCCCGACGGTTCGAGCGATCGATAGCCGAGGTTGAACATCGGCAGCTTGCCGCTGCGGCTCAAGTTCAGCAATTCGGCGAACGTCTGCTGCTGCACCTGCATGCGAATGCCGATCGCGTCCATGTTCTTTTTCCATAATGTATCGGCCTCGCGGTACCACGATTCGGGGAGCGTGCCGCGGCTAACCGTCAGGGGTTTGCCGTCGGGCGTTTCTCGGTACCCGTCGCCGTCACGGTCCTTGAAGCCGAAGCGGTCGAGCAATGCGCGGGCGCCCGCGGCATCGTAAATTGACTTCGGCGGCAACGACGGATCGTGACCGCTTACGCCCGGCGGAAGCAACTGGTTCGCCGGAAGCGCGTTTCCCGCGAAGAGAACGCGAATCATCTCGTCGACGTCAAAGCCCATGCCGATCGCGCGGCGCAATGCAATCTGTTGGTTGGAATAACCACCGACGGCGGGATCCTCGAGATTGAAATACGTAAACCCAAGGCTCGGCGCACCGAAACGGACGTGCCGGACGCCGCGGCGTGCGAGGTCCGGGCGCAGCTTGCCGTTCTCGAGAACGCGCTTGGTATCGTCGCCGCCGAGTGAGATCAAGTCGAGATCGCCCTGTGTAAACGCGAGGATCTCAGGTTGTGATTCCTCGATGATGCTGATCTCGATGCGCCCGATCTGCGGCAGCGTCTTGCCGCGCATGTTGCGCACCAGTTCCTGCTGTGGTGCGTCCGCGTTTTCGGGGAAGCGGACCGTCCGGTAGTTGGGGTTCGCCTCGAGCACGACCCGGGACGCGCGTCGCCACTCCTTGAGCCGATACGGCCCCGTGCCCACCGGGCGGTTCATGACGTCGGCACCCGCCGCCTCGATTGCTTCGCGCGCCACCGCCATCATCGGCAGCCCGGCAAGTCGTTCGAGCAGCGTGTAGTCCGGATTGGCGAGGCGCATGACGAGCGTATATCGATCCGTCGCATTGAGTCCTTCGATGCGCGCGTCGTAGTCGAAGCGCCCGCCCGGTTTGCGCGCGGCATCGACCACGGGCCGTGCGCCGACGATGAGATCGGTCAATGCGGGATCGCCTCCGCTACGCAGATTGGGATCGAGCGCGCGCTTGATCGAGTAGACGTAGTCGGCCGCGACCAATTCGCGGGGCTTGCCCTTGAACACGGGATCGTCGGCGAAGAGCGTCCCCTTCCTGACACGCATCGTCCACGTCTTGCCGTCGTCACTGACGCTCGGCAATGCCTCGGCCGTGTTCGGAACGACCTTCGAACCGGTCGACAGGTATTCGAACTCGTAGAGCGCTTCGAAAATCGCCGATGTGACGCGTGTCGAATAGAGATCGGTTCCCTGCTGCGGATCGAGGCTCGTGATGTCGTTCGACGACAACCGCAGCACCTTGTTCATGTCGGCGGCCGCGCCGACGGTC
>DASSEA010000259.1:0-2317 GCA_035696805.1 Casimicrobiaceae bacterium | reverse complement strand
TCGCCCAATGCACGGGTCGGCCAGGCATCGTCAGCGAGGAATCGAAGGCGTCGACGGAAAGCGCGCCGCTCCTCTTCGATCTCACCACGCTGCAGCGCGAGGCGAACGGCCGCTTCGGGTTCTCCGCCCGCACCACGCTGTCGCTCGCGCAGGCCCTCTACGAGAAGCACAAGGCCCTGACGTACCCGCGCACCGATTCGCGCGCACTGCCCGAGGACTATCTCGGCACCGTGAAGTCGACGCTCGAGGAACTCACGGACGCACCGGCTTACGGCGTGCATGCGCGGAACATCCTGCGCAACAAGTGGGTGAAGCCGAACAAGCGGATCTTCGACAACTCCAAGATATCCGACCACTTCGCGATCATTCCGACGCTCGTGCGGCCCCGGCATCTGAACGAGGTCGAAGGCAAGCTCTACGACCTCGTCGTCAAGCGCTTTCTTGCCGTGTTCCATCCTGCGGCCGAATTCCTGGTGACGACGCGCATCACGCGCGTCGGCCAGCATCCGTTCAAGTCGGAAGGCAAGGTGCTGGTGCAGCCCGGCTGGCTCGCCGTCTACGGCAAGGAAGCCGCAGGCGATGAACCCACGTTGACGCCGGTGCGTGTCCGCGAGGTTTCGGCAGCGTCCGATGCCAAGGCGGGCAGGCCGTCGGAGACGCGCCGCTTCGAGGGTGAGGAGCAGGTAGCGACCGACCAGGTGGACGTCGTGCCGCTGACGACGCGTCCGCCGCCGCGATACACCGAAGCGACACTGCTCTCGGCGATGGAGGGCGCGGGCAAATCGATCGAGGACGACGAATTGCGCGAGGCGATGCGCGAAAAGGGCCTCGGCACCCCCGCCACGCGCGCGCAGATCATCGAGGGGCTGATTGCCGAGCGTTACATCCTGCGCGAAGGGAAGGAGCTGATCGCCACGCCCAAGGCGGCGTCGCTGATGACCCTTCTGCACGGCCTCGGCATCCCCGAACTGTTTGCGCCCGAACTCACCGCCGAGTGGGAATTCAAGCTTGCACAGATGGAACACGGAGAACTCGCGCGCAAGGAGTTCATGCGCGAGATCGTGGCGATGACGAAGCACATCGTCGCGCAGGCGAAGAACTACGAGAGCGACACGATCCCCGGGGATTTCGCGACGCTCGTTGCGCGCTGTCCCAAGTGCGGCGGCGAAGTTCACGAGAAGTACAAGCGCTTCCAATGCGTCGATTGCGATTTCGGCTTCTGGAAGATCATGGGCGGGCGGCAGCTCGAACCCGGCGAAGCCGACACGCTGCTGTCGACGCGCGAAGTCGGCCCGCTCGACGGTTTCCGCAGCAAGATGGGGCGGCCGTTTTCGGCGAAGCTGCGGCTGACCGACGCCAACGACGTGGAGTTCGATTTTGGACCGCGGGCCGACGATGACGAGGGACCGGCGCCCGATTTTTCGGGACAGACGCCGCTTGGGCTGTGCCCGAAATGCGGCAAGCAGGTCTTCGAAACCGCCAATGCGTACGTATGCGAGCGGGCGGTCGGCGAAGGCCGGAGCTGCGATTTCCGCTCCGGCCGCACGATCCTTCAGCGCGTGATCGATCGCGCGCAGATGACGAAGCTGCTCGAAACGGGCAAGACCGATCTGCTGCAGTTCGTATCGGCGCGTACCCGCCGGCCGTTCTCGGCCTATCTCGTCAAGCAGCCGGACGGGAAAGTGGGGTTCGAGTTCGAAGCGAAGACACCGGGGCGCAAGGGCGCGCGCGGCGCTCGCAGTGCGCCGCTACGCGTACTCGGCGCGCATCCGCGCGACCGGCAACCGGTCGAACTGCACGCAGGTCGTTACGGTCCGTACGTCAAGCACGGGACGACGAACGCGACGCTCCCCAACCGCGACGCCGTCGACTCGCTGTCGCTCGACGAAGCGGTCGCGCTCGTCGATGAGAAGTCCGGACGGGGTTCGGGTGCGACGACGCGACGATCCGTCGGCACGCGGGCGCCGCGGGAAGGCGCATCCCCGCGTGACGTGCCTGCAAGGACGCGTAGCGCGCGGGGCTCGGTCAACGCCGCGGCAACCGCTGGTGTTGCGCGAAAACCCGGTGTGGCTCGCAAGACCGCCGCGGCGACGGGGAAAGGCGTTGCGGCAAAAAAGCGCGCGACCTCACGACCACCGGCCAAGACCGCGGCGACGCAACGCGGCGCCGCCAAGAGGACCGGCAAAGTCGCCGCCACCAAGCCGGCGGCAGCGACCCGTCGGCGCACACCGGTTGCCCGAACGCGCAAGACTTCGGGGTCGGAGCAATAAGTCGCGCGCTCGCTGATCCAACAAAGGGCGACATCGGCTCGCGCGAC
>DASSEA010000258.1:0-7794 GCA_035696805.1 Casimicrobiaceae bacterium | reverse complement strand
TTTGCGGTGCCGGCGCACCTCCCCGATAATGCGCCCCTCCCCGCCCTTCGTCACGTCCCCGTTTGGCCCCCACCTCTACCGCGTCGCCGGTGCTCGACGTCGATCGACTGTCGGTCGAGTTTGCGACGACCGACCGCATCGTGTCGGCCGTACGCAACCTGTCGTTCACCATCGGTCGGGGTGAGACCGTGGCGATCGTCGGCGAGTCGGGCTCCGGAAAGTCGGTGACGGCGCTGTCGATCATGCGGCTCGTCGAACACGGCGGCGGCCGCATCGTCGATGGACGCCTGACGTTCGCACGACCCGCTGGAACGCGTGTGGATCTCGCGAACACGTCGGCTGCGACGCTGCGCGACATACGCGGCGCCGAGATCGCTATGATCTTTCAGGAGCCGATGACGTCGCTGAACCCGGTGTTCCCGGTCGGAGAACAGATCGCGGAATCGATTCGGCTGCATCAACGGAAAGATGCCGCAGCGGCGCGCGCCGAGGCGCTGCGCATGCTCGAACAGGTGCGCATTCCGGAAGCGCGATCGGTCGTTGATCGCTATCCGCATCAACTGTCGGGCGGCATGCGCCAGCGCGTGATGATCGCAATGGCGCTGTCGTGCCGGCCGGCCCTGCTGATCGCCGACGAACCGACGACCGCGCTCGACGTGACGATCCAGGCGCAGATCCTGACGCTGATTCGACTGTTGCAGGACGAGATGCACATGGCGGTGATGTTCATCACGCACGACATGGGCGTCGTGGCCGAAGTTGCCGATCGCGTCGTCGTCATGTACGGCGGCGAGAAAGTCGAGGAAGGCGCCGCGGAAACCGTTTTCAGTCAACCCGTGCATCCGTACACGCGCGCGCTGCTCGCGGCGGTGCCCCGGTTGGGTGCGTTGCAGGGCGAGGAGGCGCCGCGCAAGTTTCCGGTCCCGTCATCGACGCCATCCAGCGCACCTGCCGCCACGTCGCCGGTGCCGGACGATGCGCGCAGGCCCACCGCGACCGTGCGCCCGCACTGGACCGCAAACGAACGCGAACGCGCCCCGGGCACCCACAGCGACGGCGCACCGCTTCTTCGCGTGCGCAAGCTGACGACCCGCTTCGACGTCAAATCCGGGTTCCTAAGCCGCGTCCGCCGTCGCGTGCACGCCGTCGAAAGCGTCAGCTTCGATCTCGCTTCCGGTGAAACGCTGGCGCTCGTCGGCGAATCGGGATGCGGCAAGTCGACGACGGGACGTTCGCTGCTGCGCCTCGTCGACATCGCAGGCGGCAGCATCGAGTACGGAGGTCGCGACATCGCGTCGCTTCCCGCCAATGCATTGCGACCCGTGCGTCGCGACATCCAGATGATCTTCCAGGACCCGTTTGCATCGCTCGATCCGCGGCTGACCGTCGGCTTTTCGATCGCGGAGCCGCTTTACGTCCACGGCGTCGCCGGCGGACGCGAGGCCGAAGAACGCGTCGCATGGCTGCTCGAGCACGTCGGGCTCGCGGGCGAGCACGCACGCCGCTATCCGCACGAGTTTTCCGGCGGGCAGCGCCAGCGCATCGCGATCGCGCGGGCACTCGCGCTCAATCCGCGCATCATCGTGGCCGACGAGGCGGTATCCGCGCTCGATGTGTCGATCCAGGCGCAGATCGTCAACCTGCTGCTCGACCTGCAGGCCGAGTTCGGCGTTTCTTACTTGTTCATCTCGCACGACATGGCCGTCGTCGAACGCGTCAGTCATCGTGTCGCGGTGATGTACCTCGGGCAGATCGTCGAGATAGGACCGCGCCGCGCGATCTTCGAAGACCCCCGCCATCCCTACACGCGGAAGCTCATGTCCGCCGTGCCGGTTGCGGACCCGCGCCGGCGGCGCCGCGAAAGAGCGCTATCATCCGAGGAGATACCAAGCCCGATCCGCGCCGTCGGCGACGAACCGGAAGTCGCACCGCTCGCCCAGGTCGCGCCCGGGCATTTCGTCGCCACGCACCACGTCGGCGGCGCGTATTAGGGACCTGTGCGCACCCGCTCGCACGGCGTGAACGGACCCCAGGATTCGCGACCCCACGGTCGCTGCATCGTCAAGGAGCTTCGATGAAACCGCTGTTTCGCATCCTCGCAGTTGCACTGGCGGCCACGGCGATGTCGTCACCCGCGTTCGCCGCGAAAGACGTCGTGTTCGCGGTCGCGTCGACGTTCACGACGACCGATCCGTACGACGCCAACGACACGCTGTCGCAGGCGATGGCCAAGTCGTTCTACGAGGGCCTGTATGGCTTCGACAAGGACATGAAGATGGTCCCGGTACTCGCCGAGAGCTACGACGTCAGCAAGGACGGCCTCGTCTATACGATCAAGCTGCGCAAGGGCGTCAAGTTCCACGACGGCACCGACTTCAAGGCCGACGCCGTGAAGGTGAACCTCGACCGGGTCACCAATCCCGAAAACAAGCTCAAGCGCTACGGGCTCTACAACAACAACATCGCGAAGACCGAGGTCGTCGACGATTACACGGCGCGCATCACGCTGAAGACGGCGTTTTCGCCGTTCATCGCGCAACTCGCGCATCCGTCGACGGTGATGATCAGCCCGACCGCGTTGAAGCAGTGGGGCAGCAAGGACATCGCGTTCCACCCCGTCGGCACCGGTCCGTTCAAGTTCGTCGAGTGGAAGTCGACCGATTACCTGAAGGTCGCGAAGTTCGACGGGTACTGGCGGCAGGGCTATCCGAAGGTCGACTCGATCACGTGGAAACCCGTCGTCGACAACAACTCGCGCGCCGCGCTGATGCAGACGGGCGAGGCGCACTTCACGTTTCCGGTGCCTTATGAAGTCGCCGAGGTGCTGAAGGCGAAACCCGAGCTGGAAGTCGTCGCGGCGCCGTCGATCGTGCTGCGCTACCTGTCGATGAACACGCAGCAGAAGCCCTTCGACAATCCGAAGGTACGCCAGGCCATCGCGTACGCGATCAACAAGGACGCGCTCGCGAAGGTCGCCTTCAACGGCTATGCGACGCCGGCCGAAGGTGTCGCGCCGCAGGGCGTCGAATATGCCGTGAAGATCGGTCCGTGGCCGTACGACATCGCGAAAGCCAAGCAGCTAATGACCGAAGCCGGCTATCCGAACGGGTTCGAAACCGAGCTGTGGTCCGCGTACAACCACACGACGGCGCAAAAGGTCACGCAGTTCATCCAGCAGCAGCTGCAGCAGATCGGCATACGCACGAAGATCACGCTGCTCGAAGCGGGACAGCGCGTCGAGAAGGTCGAGAGCTGGCAGGACCCGAAGACCGCACCCGTGCGGCTGTACTACGTCGGCTGGTCGACGTCGACCGGCGAAGCCGACTGGGCGCTGCGTCCGTTGCTTTACGGCGAATCGTGGCCGCCACGGCTCTTCAACACCGCGTATTACAAGAACGACAAGGTCGACGCCGACATCAAGAACGCGCAGCTCACCACGGAGTCGGCTGAAAAGGCCAAGCTTTACAAGGACGCGCAGCAGACGATCTGGAACGACGCGCCGTGGGCCCCGCTCGTCGTCGAGAAGCTTCTGTCCGCGCACAGCAAGAAGCTGTCCGGCGTCTACGTGATCCCGGATGCGTCGTTCAACTTCAACGACATCGATCTGAAATAGGTCGCGAAAAGTTTCGCTTGCGCTTGTCGCGGGGTTCGTTGCGCGCGATGTGAACTTGCGCGGGAAGCCTGGGTCGTCCTCGGGCTTTCCGCGCAAGCGAGCGAAGCAACGGTTGCCCGCTCCCGGTGCGTTGCCTTGGCCCACTATCTAGCCAAGCGCCTGCTCGGTCTGCTGCCGACGCTGCTCCTCGTCGGCTTTCTCGTCTTCCTGTTCGTCCATCTGTTGCCCGGCGACCCGGCTCGCCTCGCGGCAGGGCCCGATGCCAACCCCGAAACCGTCGAGCTCGTCCGCAAGGATCTCGGCCTCGACCGTCCGCTGCCGCAGCAATTCGTCCGCTTCGTCGGCGGCGTGCTGCGCTGGGATTTCGGCACGTCGATCCGCACGAAGCGGGCGGTGTCGACCGAGATCGGCGACCGCTTCATGCCTACGTTCTGGCTGACCGTGTGGAGCATGGCGTGGTCGGTGACGTTCGGCATGGCGATCGGCATCGCATCGGCGGTGTGGCGCAACCGCTGGCCCGACCGGGTCGGAATGACGCTCGCCGTCTCCGGCATATCGTTCCCGGCGTTCGCGCTCGGCATGGTGCTGATGCAATTCTTCTCGGTGCAGCTCGGGTGGCTGCCCACGGTCGGCGACGACACGTGGCGGCATTACATCCTGCCGTCGGTGACGCTCGGCGCGGCGGTCGCGGCGATCATGGCGCGCTTCACGCGTTCGTCGTTCGTCGACATCCTCGGCGAGGACTTCATTCGCACGGCGCGCGCCAAGGGCCTCGACGAGCGTCGCGTGATCATCAAGCACGGGCTGCGCAACGCATTGATCCCGGTCGTGACGATGATGGGATTGCAGTTCGGCTTCCTGCTCGGCGGCTCGATTGTCGTCGAGAAAGTGTTCAACTGGCCGGGGCTCGGGCGGCTGCTCGTCGACGCGGTCGACATGCGCGACTATCCGGTGATCCAGGCGCTGGTGCTGCTGTTCTCGCTCGAATTCATCCTGATCAACCTGATCGTCGACGTGCTCTACGGCCTCATCAACCCGACGATCCGATACCGCTGATGCGAACCTCGGGGCTGGTCGCGACGCTTTTCAAGCAGCGGTACGCTCACTAGCGGATGGCCACGCTGCCCGTCGCCGCGGCATTCGTTTCCGACGAGCGTGTGCGGACGCCGTGGTCGGAGTTCTGGCGCAAGTTCAAGCGACAGAAGGTCGCGATGATCGCCGGCGCGTTCGTTGTCGCGCTCGTCGTCGTTGCGATCGCAGCGCCGTGGATCGTTCCTTTCGATGCGGAAACGTTTTTCGACTACGACCAGCTCAATGCGCGCCCCAATGCCAAGCACTGGTTCGGCGTCGATGCGCTCGGCCGCGACATCTACAGCCGGATTCTGATGGGTGCGCGAATTTCGTTGGCGGCAGGGTTCCTGTCGGTTGCGGTCGGCGCCATTGTCGGGACCGTGCTCGGCCTGATCGCCGGCTACCGGGAAGGCTGGTGGGATCGCGTCATCATGCGCATCTCCGACGTGCTGTTCGCGTTCCCCGGGATCCTGCTCGCGATCGGCATCGTCGCGATTCTCGGCGGCGGCATGGCGAACGTCATCGTCGCAGTGGCCGTATTCAGCATCCCGACGTTCGCGCGCCTGGTGCGCGGCAACACGCTCGCGCTCAAGCACCTGACGTACATCGAAGCCGCTCGAAGCCTCGGCGCCACCGATCGCACCATCGTGTTCCGGCACATATTCCCCGGGACGATTTCGGCGGTCGTCGTCTATTTCTCGCTACGCATCGGCACGTCGATCATCACCGCCGCCAGCCTGTCGTTCCTCGGGATGGGTGCGCAGCCGCCGACGCCGGAATGGGGCGCGATGCTCGACGCTGCGCGCTCCGAAATGCTGACGGCACCGCATGGCGCGATCTTCCCGGCACTTGCGATCTTTTTCACCGTGCTCGCGTTCAATCTGCTCGGCGACGGATTGCGCGACGCGCTCGACCCGAAAATCGAACGAAGATAAGGCTTCGATCGACGGACGCCGGCACGCTCACATGGCCATCAGCACGGATTTGGTTTCGGTGAAAAGATCGAGCGCCGCGCGTCCCATTTCGCGACCGATTCCCGACTGCTTGAAGCCGCCGAATGGCAGGCTGCTGTCGAGCATGCTGTGGCAGTTCACCCATACCGTGCCGGCCTTGATGCGGGGTATCAGCCGATGAACGCGGCCGAGATCGTTGGACCAGATCGACGCACCGAGCCCGTACATCGTGTCGTTCGCCAAGCGAACGGCTTCGTCGACGTCGTCGAAGGGCATGGCGACGACGACGGGACCGAAGATCTCTTCCTGCACGACGCGCATGTCCTGCCGTGCGTCGACCAGCACCGTGGGCTGAACGAAGTAGCCGCGCTCGCCGCTGCGACCGCCGCCGGCGGCGATTCTCGCGCCCTGCTCGACGCCGTGCGCGATGTAGCCGCAGACGCGATCGCGCTGCGTCGTCGACACCAGCGGGCCGAGCTCGCTCGAGGGGTCGAGCCCGGGACCGAGTTTCAGCTTGCCCGCGATCGCCGACAACTCGCCGACGACGCGGTCGAATGCGCTTCGCTGCACGTACAGCCGGGAGCCGGCCGTGCACACCTGTCCCTGGTTGAAGAAGATCGCGTTCGCCGCGCCCGCCGCGGCTTGCGCGGGGTCTGCGTCCTCGAGCACGATGACCGGCGACTTTCCGCCGAGTTCGAGCGATACGCGTGTCATGTTGTCGACCGCGGCGCGCTGCACGTGCTTGCCGACCTCGGTCGATCCCGTGAACGCGATCTTGTCGATCCCCGCATGCGCGGCGAGCGCCGCCCCGGCCGTCGGCCCGAGTCCGGTCACGATGTTGACGACGCCGGGCGGAATCCCGGCCTCGATCGTGAGCTCGCCCAATCGCAGCGCGGTGAGCGGCGTTTCCTCGGCCGGTTTCAGCACGACGGTGCAGCCCGCCGCGAGCGCCGGTCCGATCTTCCATGCTGCCATCAGCAACGGAAAGTTCCACGGGATGATCGCGCCGACGACGCCGACCGGCTCCTTGCGCGTGAAGGCGAAGAATTTCGCCGTCGGCAGGAATGGAATCGACACGTCGTGCGTCGTGCCTTCGATCTTCGTCGCCCATCCCGCCATGTAACGCAGGAAGTCGGCCGCCATCGCCATGTCGACGTGCTGCGCGAGCACGACCGATTTGCCGTTGTCGAGCGATTCGATCTCCGCCAGCGACCGCGCTTCGCGCTCGACCAGATCCGCGAGCTTCAGCAATAACCGCTCGCGCTGCGCCGGTCGCAGGGCCGGCCACTCGCTGCCTTCGAACGCCGTGCGCGCTGCGCGCACCGCACGGTCGATGTCCGCCGCCTTGCCGGCAGGAACGTGATCGAACACCTCGCCGGTCGCAGGATCGTGCACGTCGAGCAGCGACCCGTCCGCGGCATCCAGCCATTCACCGCCGATCAGCATTCGCTTGCGCGCGTCGAGGAAGCGGCGGGTCGCCTCAGTCAAAAGCTCGCGTGTATTCATGTCCATCGTCTTTCTCCTTCACCACTGTCGATGCCGATGACCCGCTCAGCGCGTCGCCGCTCCGGGCTTGACCACGCCCGTCGTCGCCGTCAGCACGAGCTGCCCCGACGCTGCCTCCACCACGGAGGTGAACGTCTGCCGCTCGGGACGCACGATCACCTCGTACGTGCGCCCGCCATCCTTGCTTTGCGCGATCGTTCCGCCGAGCCCGACGAGAACGATCGTGCCGCCGGTCTGCTGCGTGCCGGCGGTGAACGACTGGTTGGTCCCCGAGGGGATGTCGGCGAACGTCCGGCCTTGGTCGTCGCTGCGCAGCACGTGGCCGCGCATGCCGAAAACCAGCACGGCACCGTCGCGCAGCACGAGTCCTCCCCAGAGCGACCCGTTGTACGGCAGCTTTTGCAGCGACCACGAGCGACCGCCGTCACTGGAACGGAACAGGGCGCCGGCTTCGGCCATGATCAGCAGCGTTCCGTCGCCGACGGCGATGATGCCGTTCAGATGACGATCGCGAAGCTCGCCTTCCCCCACGTCAATGCGCGTCCAGTGACCGCCGCCGTCGCGCGTTTCGAGCGCGACGCCGAACGCGCCGACGGCAATGCCGTGGCGGGCATCCTCGAACCAGACGGCGAGCAGCGGTCCCTCGTCCGG
>DASSEA010000257.1:0-4967 GCA_035696805.1 Casimicrobiaceae bacterium | reverse complement strand
GTGCGTGCAGCCTGTGCAGCAACGCTTCAGCAAGACGCCGCTTGGCTGGCGACATCGCCGTGTGATTCCATTCCGGTTCGTCGGGCGCGTCGACTGCAACGAACGTCGGTTCACCGCCCTGCGTGAGCCGCACGTCGGCCGCGGCGAGTTCGGCGTCGACGCGCTCGCCGAGCGCATCGATCGCCGCCCACTGGGCGTCCGTGTACGGTCGGGTGACGCGTGGATCCTCGCGGATTCGCGTGACGTGCATGTCGAAAGCGAATTCGACGTTCGCGACGTCGGCCATCCCGGTGATCGGCGCGGCGCTGCCGGGCGACGCCGTGCATGCGAGCGGGATGTGCCCCTCGCCCGCCAGCAGTCCCGACGTCGGATCGAGCCCGATCCAGCCCGCGCCGGGGATGTACGCTTCGGCCCACGCGTGGAGATCGGTGAAGTCGCGGTCGGGTCCGGCCGGGCCATCGAGCGGCTTCACATCGGCGACGAGTTGCACGAGATACCCGGACGCGAAGCGCGCGGCGATGCCGAGGTGCCGGAGAATCTGCACCAGCAGCCAGCCGCTGTCGCGGCACGAGCCGCTCGCCCGTTCGAGCGTCGCCTCCGGCGCCTGCACGCCCGGCTCCATCCGTACCAGGTACGCGACATCCTGCTTCAGTCGCTGATTGACCGCGACGAGCAGGTTGACGGTCGACAGACCGGCGGCGACTTCGCGACGAAACCGATCGATCCACGCGACGAGCCGCGGACCGGCCGGCTCGACGTCGAGGAACGGCGCCAATTCCTGTGCAAGCGACGGCGAGTACGCAAACGGAAACGTCTCGGCGTAGGGTTCGACGAAGAAATCGAACGGATTGATGATCGTCAGGTCCGCGGTCAGGTCGACCCTTACCTCCAGCCGATCGGTCCGCGCGGGGAACACGACGCGCGCGAGAAAGTTGCCGTATGGATCCTGCTGCCAGTTGACGAAGTGCTCTGCCGGCTCGACGCGCAGCGAGTAGCCGACGATGGGCGTGCGGCAATGCGGCGCCGGGCGCAGTCTTATCTCGTGCGGCGACAGGTTGACGAGACGATCGTAACGATAGGTCGTCCGATGCGCGAGCGCGACGCGGATCGACATTCAGCGTGCGTGGCCGGACCGCGTCACGAAGGATTCTGCACGGGTTTCAGAGCCAGTCGGGATCCGGGAGTTGCGCGAACACGCGGCGCAAGCCCTCGCCCCACTGGTGATGGACCATCTGGAAATACGGATCGTATTCCTGGATGCGCCGCTGCAGTGCGATCTTCAGGCTGCCGGTCTCGTACACGAGGAGGTCGATCGGCAGCCCGACCGAAATGTTGGAGCGCATCGTCGAGTCGAACGAGACGATCGTGCACTTGGTCGCGTCGAGCAGCGACGTCCCGCGATGCACGACGCGGTCGATCACCGGCTTGCCATACTTCGACTCCCCGATCTGGAAGTAACACGTGTCGGGCGTCGCCTCGATGAAGTTGCCTTCCGAGTAGACCTCGAAGAGCCGCGGTGCCTCGTCGTGAATCTGGCCGCCGACGATGAAGTTCGCCGATGCGTCGATATTGTGCTGCTCCATGTACGGACCATCGCGCGCTTTCACCTCCCGCAGCGCATCGCCGAGAAGCCGCGACACTTCGAACATCGACGTCGCATTCCAGATGTGCTGCGCATCGTCGCCCGTCGCGCGCGCGTTCTGTTCGACGATGTTGACGGCGTTCTGCGTGATCGACAGGTTGCCCGACGACAGCATGACGATCACCCGATCCGCGTCGCGCGCGAAGACTCGCATCTTGGAAAAACGGGCGATCTGGTCGACGCCGGCATTGGTTCTAGAGTCGGACGCGAAGATCATCCCGGCGTCCAGCGACATCGCCACGCAATAAGTCATGCGGAATGACGCGAAGTCATGAAGATAACGGGATGAATGTTAACGCAGGACGTCCGACGCCCTGGTGGTGCCGGACGCGATGTTCGGGCGCGCGCCGACGCGCATCGGAATCGCCGTGTGGTACGACGGAACCAGGAACACCCGATTGATTTCGGCGCCGAGACGCGAAATATGTTCCAGGAACTCCATCAGGTATTCGTGCAGGCCGAATTCCATGATGTCGTCGGTGCGTGCGTAATGCAGGCGCGCATGCAGTTCGCCGGCCTGCCGCTCCAGTTCGCGGCTGTGCTCGTCGCAGAGCAGCCCGAGCGTGTCGTGGATGAAGTTCATGCAGCTATGCAGCGACCGCGGCATGTCGTCACGCAGGATCAGCAGTTCGGCGATGCGGCGCGGCGCGATGACGTCGCTGTAGATCTTCCGATACGACTCGAATCCCGACAGCGACTGCAACAGCGACGCCCACTGATAGTAGTCGACGGCGCCGCCGACGTCGGCGACCGACGGCAGCAGGATGTGATACTTCGTGTCGAGGATGCGCGCGGTATTGTCGGCGCGTTCCATGTGCGTGCCGAGCCGAATGAAGTGGTAGGCCTCGTCGCGCAGCATGGTCCCGAACGTCACGCCGCGAAACAGGTGCGAGCGCATCTTGACCCAATCGAGGAAGTCCGACACGCCGCTCGCCTGGATCCGATCGTAGTCATAGGCGCGCATCTCGATCCACGCCGAATTCAGGTCTTCGTACATCTCGGACGTGATCGCGCCACGCACGGAGCGTGCCGACTCGCGGGCGACTCGCAGGCATTCGTGGATCGACGAAGCGTTGGTCGGGTCGAAGATCATGAATCGCAGCGCATTTTCGGCGGTGAGTTGCTCATGCCGCTGATAGAACGCCGTCGCGAGACCGAGCGTGATGAGCGGCACCGACCACGGCTCGGCCCACGCGAGCCCCGGTTCGCGCACCTGGTAGGGGACGAGCGACGTCCGATACGTCACGTCGAGCAGGCGCGCGGTGTTTTCGGCGCGCTCGATGTGCCGCGCCATCCAGTACAGCTCGTTGGCGGTGCGGCTCAGCATCGTCGTTGCGACTGCGTCTGCGTCTGCGTCTGCGACTGTGTCGCGCCGCCGCTTCCCTCTGCGTCCGCGAGCACCCACGTGTCCTTGGTGCCGCCGCCCTGCGACGAATTCACGACCAGCGAGCCTTCGCGGAGCGCCACCCGCGTCAGACCGCCGGGCACGATGACGACGTCGCGCCCGGACAGCACGTAAGGCCGCAGGTCGATGTGCCGCGGCGCGAGGCCCGCGGCAACGAACGTCGGGCACGTCGACAGCGCGAGCGTCGGCTGGGCGATGTAACGCTCGGGCGCGGCCAGGATGCGCTGGCGAAATGCCTCGCGTTCGGCGGCCGTCGACGCAGGTCCGATCAGCATGCCGTAGCCGCCGGCGCCATGCACCTCCTTCACGACCAGTCGCTCGAGATCGGCGAGCGCATTCGCGCGGTCGTCGTCGCGATACAGGAGCAGCGTCGGCACGTTTTCCAGGATCGGCGCCTCGGCAAGGTAAAAACGGATCATGTCCGGCACGAACGGGTAGATCGACTTATCGTCGGCGACGCCGGTACCGATCGCATTGGCAAGCGTGACGCGCCCGGCGCGGTAGGCACCAAAAAGACCCGGGACGCCGAGCATCGAATCGGGACGAAACGCGAGCGGATCGAGGAAGTCGTCCTCGACCCGCCGGTAGATGACATGCACACGCTCGGGGCCGCGCGTCGTCCACATGTAGACCGTGTCGTCTTGCACGAAGAGGTCACGGCCTTCCACGAGTTCGACACCCATCTGCTGCGCGAGAAAGGCGTGCTCGTAATAGGCTGAGTTGTAGGCGCCGGGCGACAGGACGGCGACCGTCGGGCGCTCCTCTCCGGCGGGCGCGACCGCATGCAGGTTCTCGAGCAACTGGTCGGGATAGTGCTGGACCGGCCGAATCGAACATTTGGCGAAGAGCTCGGGAAAGAGCCGCATCATCATCCGCCGGTTTTCGAGCATGTACGACACGCCGGAAGGCACGCGCAGGTTGTCTTCGAGCACGTAGTAGCGGCCCTCGTCCCCGCGCACGACGTCGATGCCGGCGACGTGCGCATAAATGCCGCGTGGCACGTCGACGCCGACCATCTCCTTCCGATACTGCTGGTTGCCGAGCACACGCTCGGCTGGAATCACGCCCGCGCGGAGGATCGCCTGCGCGTGATAAATGTCGGCGAGGAACAGGTTGAGCGCGCGCACGCGTTGCGACAGCCCCGCCTCCAGCCGCGCCCATTCGTCGGCGGGGATGATGCGCGGCACGAGATCGAACGGGATCAGTCGCTCGGTTCCGGACTGCTCGCCATGCACGGCGAACGTGATGCCGACGCGATGGAAGATGCGTTCGGCTTCGCCGCGTTTCTGCGCGATGCGATCCGGCGGCGTGCGCTCGAGCCATTCGGCGAAGGCACCGTAATGGGCGCGCACCGAGCCGTCCGGGGCGCGCATTTCGTCGTAGACCGGGGGGGACAGCATCGAAGATACAACGGTGGCGTCGACCATAAGCAACCGGCAGGCCAGATGCGAAAAGCGGTTTGGGATCAGGTGTCGGTCGCCCCGCCGGCATGCGCTGGGCGTATCGAAAACCTAGTCAATGGCTTATACGCACCGTTTCGGTGCGTATTTGTCCATGACGCGGCTCGACAAACGTCGTATTGCGGTTTGAACTGCCCCCGTCGCTATGGTTAAATCGCGGCTCCTGTCTGGGTTCGCGGGGCGGTTAGCTCAGCGGTAGAGCACTGCCTTCACACGGCAGGGGTCACTGGTTCGAACCCAGTATCGCCCACCACATGAACCAAGGGGTTACGCGCAAGTGTAACCCCTCTTTTTTTGCCCCGTCCCATGCGGCGACGCGCTCATGACGCCGGGTTCGACGTGTCCGTGTCCGGGGCCTACGCACGCTGTTCGACGTGCATCCCCGCGGCATTCCCTGACCGGGCTCGTTTCGTAATCCCTCAGCGGCGCTCGCGGCCGCGTTGCCGCAGGAGCTCGCCGA
>DASSEA010000256.1:0-4774 GCA_035696805.1 Casimicrobiaceae bacterium | reverse complement strand
CGGTCCGCTGCCGTAGCCCGTTTCGTAGCCCTGCGAATACGGCGACATCGAAGATGCGCCGCGACGCGAAAGCGCGCCACTCTGGCTCGAGCGGCCGCCCTGCCACGTCGACGTGCCCTGGTTCCCGGAAGCACCGCCCTGACTGCCCTGTCCGTAGCCCTGGCTGCCCTGTACGGACGCGCCCTGGCCGTGGGAACTCGTGCTGCCCTGACCGTAGCCGCCTGGGCTGCCCTGCCCGGCGCCGCCCTGACCGTAAGTACCCTGCCCGTAGGTGCCCTGGGCCGGCGTTGTGGAGCCCTGCTGTCCCGATGCCGTTTGCGAACGATCGGCGCTTTGCTGGCGGGATGCGCTGTCGCGCGATGGATTTTCGTTGGCCATTCGTTGCTCCTCCAATGGACGACTGCGAAAGTGGAGGCCCGAGCGAAAGCGCGGGGGCCTGGACGAACCGTCGTGATCGAGCCGCGTTGAACGGCCCCGCCGATCAATCCGACGCGATCGTACGGTTCAAGAATCCAGCAGTTTGGAAAGCGTGCGCGGCCGAGAGTTTCGCCCTCGTCACGCTGGATATCAAGCCGCTCGCAGATGAAGCCGGCTCGTCCGAGGCACGCCGGCGAGCAGGTATTCCATCTGATCGGCGAGGATGCGCCGGTTGCGCAGGATGAAGTGCTCGTGCCGGCTGGGGACGTACGGCACGTAGAGCAGCGGCATGTTCGCCTGCTCCGGCGCGCGGTTGCCCTTGCGCGTGTTGCAGCTCCGGCACGCCGTCACCGAATTCATCCACGTGTCGCGTCCGCCGCGCGAAGCAGGCACGATGTGATCGCGCGACAGGTCGCGGTAAAGGAACCGTCCGCCGCAGTAGGCGCAGACCTGCCGGTCGCGCGCAAACAGCATCGGGTTCGTCAGTCCGGGCGTATGCGAAAGCGGGCGTCCGGCGCTCCCCTTGATCGCGAGGATCGACTTCGTCGACAACCGCGAGCGCGAGCCGTCGCGCTGCCAGCCCCCGCGGAATTCGCGGACGACCGCACCGAGCGACCACGCGACCGTCTGCTTCGCGTGATAGGTGATCGCTTCCTCGAGCTCCACCCACGCCTGGGGCAGCCCGGCCATGTCCACGGTCAGGACGAGCGGGTCCATTCGGAGATTGTAATCAAATCCCGTGCCAACGGTCACTGTTCTCTCGCACGGACGTGACTCGGGCCGTTGTTGCGCCGATACGTCCGCCGGAACGGCAAGCGGCTCGACGACTTGACGTGCGAGCTTTGGCCGACGCTTCAGCCCTTGACGCACAGGACCTGCTTCAGCGTGTGCACGACGTCGACAAGGTCGGACTGCGCCGCCATGACCGCGTCCACATCCTTGTACGCCGCGGGCAACTCGTCGATCACGGCGGTGTCCTTCCGGCATTCGACACCCGATGTCTGCGCGACGAGGTCCGCACGCGTGAAGCGGCGGCGCGCTTCGTTGCGCGACATCGCGCGGCCGGCGCCATGGCTGCACGAGTGATACGACGCCGCGCTGCCCTTGCCGCGCACGATGAACGAGCGTGCACCCATGCTCCCGGGAATGATGCCGAATTCGCCGCGCCGCGCGGAAACGGCGCCCTTGCGCGTGATCCACAATCGTTCCCCCGCGTGGTCCTCCAGATTCGCGTAGTTGTGATGACAGTTGACCGCCGATTCGCGGACCGCGATGTCCTGCGGAAAGAAGCGCCGCAGCGCCCGCAGCACGAGGTGCAGCATCACGTCGCGGTTGAGCGTCGCGTAATCCTGTGCCCAGCGCAGGGCCGCGACGTAACGATCGAACGCCGGGGTGCCTTCCGCGAGCCACGCGAGATCGCGATCCGGCAGATGAATGTCGTCGCGCTCGGCCAGTCTGCGCGCGGTCGCGATCGACACCTCGCCAATGCGGTTGCCCACGTTCCGGCTTCCCGAATGCAGCATGATCCACACGCGATCGGCTTCGTCGAGGCAGAGCTCGATGAAGTGGTTGCCGCCGCCGAGCGTCCCGACCTGGTTCCAGACGCGCGCGTCGTCGAACTTGCCGAGCGTGGCGACGACGCCGAGCGCCCCGTAGCGTGTGCGCAATGCCGCCATGCGCGCGCGCAGGCGACCGCTGGCGCCCTCCTTCGTCGCGTCGAGGGCGGGGCGCGGATGCGCATCGAAGCCGACCGGAACGTCGCGCTCGATCGCGGCGCGGATCGGCGCGAGCGAGTCGGGCAGGTCGCTCGCGGCCAGCGTCGTGCGCAGCGCCACCATGCCGCACCCGATGTCGACGCCGACCGCAGCCGGAATGATTGCGCCCCGCGTCGGAATGACGCTCCCCACCGTCGCGCCCTTGCCGAGATGCACGTCCGGCATGATCGCGATCGGGCCGCCGAGGATCGGCAGACGTGCGAGGTTTGCGATTTGCACGCGTGCCGCATCCTCGACCGGCACGCCGGCCGTCCACATGCGGACGTTGTCGACTACGCGCGGTGCGGCGTCGGCGGCGGTTGATGCAGCATTCATTTTCGGTGTCTTCAGGTGCAATGCGCGGAACGCGGCAGACTCAATGTGCGGCCATCCGCGGGAATTACACCTCCGGCACCGAACGGCGCAATCCGCTATCGCGTTCGAACAGGTGCAACGCGTCCGCTGCGAATGCGACGTGAACCTGCTCGCCTTCGCGGACCTGCGGCCGGTGATCGGTGCGCAACTTGATCACCTGTCCGCGAACGTCGAGGTCGACGATCGTCGTGTCGCCGAGGTCCTCGATCAGGTAGACGCGGGCCGGCACGCCGGTCGGCGCGATGCGCAACGCCGCCGGACGCACGCCGAGCGTGACCGGGCCATCCGCACCGAGCGGGCGGTTCATTGGCAGGTCGACGCCCGCGACGTGCAGCCCGCCGCTTCGCACCTCCGCCGGCAGCAGGTTCATCGGGGGACTGCCGATGAACGCCGCGACGATCGCGCTCACCGGTCGCGCGAAGATTTCCTGCGGTCGCCCGACCTGCACGATCCGGCCCTCCATGAAAACGGCGACGCGATCGGCGATCGTCATCGCTTCTTCCTGGTCGTGCGTGACGTAAACGGTCGTCACGCCGAGCGAACGCTGCAGCTTGCGCAGTTCGACGCGCGTTTCGAGACGCAGCTTGGCATCGAGATTGGACAGCGGCTCGTCGAGCAGGAACAGGCGGGGCTTGCGCACGATCGCACGCGCGAGCGCGCAGCGCTGCTGCTGGCCACCGGAGAGTTGACCCGGCCGGCGCGCGAGCAGGTGATCGATGCGCACCTTGGCGGCGGCATCGCGTACGGCGCGTTCCACGGCGTCCGCGGGCGTCGCGATCATCCGCAGCGGAAACGCGATGTTGTCGAACACGCTCATGTGCGGGTAGAGCGCGTAGCTCTGGAACACCATCGCGACGTCGCGCTCGCCGGGTTCACGGAACGTGACGTCTTCGCCGTCGAGCAGCACGCGTCCTTCGTTGCGCGGCTCGAGGCCGGCGAGGATGCGCAGCGTCGTCGTCTTTCCCGAGCCCGACGGGCCGAGCAGCGCAAAGAATTCGCCGGGTTCGATGTCGAGGTCGACGCCGTGCAACGCGGTGAACGCGCCGTGGCGCTTGACGATGCCGCGCAGGCTGACGCGACCGCCATTGCCGGACGCTTCGGCGGCGGCGGTCATCTCGAGGGCGCTCCGCGCGGTCCGGGCGTTCTCTCGTTCACGAGCGGCCTCCGCCCTTCACGGCGCCGACCGTCAGCCCCTTGACGATGTGCCGCTGCGCGAGCAATCCGAGCACGATCACCGGCGCCATCGCGAGCATTGCGCCGGCCGCGAGCTTCGCCCACAGCGTCTGCTCCACCGAGATGAAATTGAACATCGCCACCGTCACCGGGCGCACGCGATTGCCGCCGAGCACGACGGCGAACAGGAATTCGTTCCACGCGTTCAGGAACACGAAGATCGTGGTCACCGCGATGCCGCCGCGCACTTGCGGCAGGATCACGTACCACAGCGCACGCAGGCGACCCGCGCGATCGAGCAGCGCCGCCTCCTCCATCTCGCGCGGGATGTCCTCGAAATACGACACCATCAGCCAGATCGCGAAGGGCAGCGAGAAGGTCAGATAGATGATCGTGAGACCGGAGTACGTGTCGAGCGCCCCGATCTTCTGGAGGATGAGGTAGTAGGGAATGATCAGTCCCACCGGCGGCAGCATCTGCGTGGCCAGCACGTAGAACCCGGTGCCGTGCCTGGCCGGAAACTCGAGCCTGGCGAGCGCATACGCGGCCGGAATGGCGATGAGCATCGCCAACGCCGTCGCGACGCTGGCCACGACGAAGCTCGACCACAGGTTGGGCAGCACGCTCGCCGATCCGAACAGCACGTCCGCATAGTTCGCCAGCGTCGGCGTGAAGACCAGCTTGGGCGGATACGCCAGCACATCGCGTTCCGTCTTGAACGACGTCAGCAACGCCCAGAGCACCGGGAACGACCACACGACCAGGATGCCCGCGGCGGCCGCCGTGACGACGAGCTTGCGCGGCTTCATCGCGCTCTCCGCAAGGCGAACATCGCGAACGAGATCAGCAGGGTGATCGCGAGCAGAACGACGGCGAGCGACGCGCCATAACCCAGATTCAGCTCGCTGAACGACGTGCGATACGCATACAGGTTGAGTATTTCGGTCGCGGTGCCCGGGCCGCCGCCGGTGGCGGCGAAGATCGCGGCGAACGCCGACAGCGCGATCATCGTGCGCATGATGACCACGATCACGATGGCCGGCCGCAGCAGCGGC
>DASSEA010000255.1:0-6550 GCA_035696805.1 Casimicrobiaceae bacterium | reverse complement strand
CGCGTGGAGCTTCACGGACGTCGGCGTTCACGCGGCGACGAGTGCGGCTTATCGCGTCGAATCGGCCTGCGCGACCGGCATGGCGCTCGCGCCGCGCGATACGTGCGCAATCGACGTGTATTTCGAGCCGCAGGCACCGGGCCAGGCCTCGGGCGCCGTCTGGCTGCACAACACGACGTCGACACCCGATCAGCTGATTACGTTTTACGGTCGTGCCGTGGACCTGCAGGCAGGAACGGCAACGCTCGAATTCACGCCGGCAATCGCGAACTTCGGCACGCGTGAAGTCGGCACCGAATCGGCGGCGCTCGTCGTCACGCTGACGAATCGCGGATCGTCGTCGCTGGTACCGAGTGCCCTCGTGCTGAACGGCGTCGATCCGTACGACTTTCGTGGCGCATCGAGCCCGGCCGATTGCGGCATCGGCCGCGCGATCGCGCCCGGCGGCGCCTGCACACTCAGCCTTTATTTCGCGCCGCGCGAGGCCGGGCGGCGGCAGGCGACGCTCGTCGTCGATGCGCCACAACTCGCCGCGCTCGCGTTCCTGACGCTGGTCGGTGACGCAATGCCGCGGCCCCCCGCAGCGCCGACGATCGACGTGACGGAGTTTCACAACGCACGCGACGGACAGTACTTCATCACCGGCGACGCCGGCGAGATCGCGCTGCTCGACGGCGGGAAGCTCGGTCCGGACTGGTCGCGCACCGGCGCGTCTTTCAAGGCGTGGCCGAAGGACGCTTCGGCGATCGGTGCGTTGCCGGTATGCCGGTTCTTCGGGACACCCGGCGTCGGGCCGAACTCTCACTTCTATACGGCGTACGCGCACGAATGCGACATCGTCCGCAACGACTCGCACTGGATGGAGGAAGGCGTCACGTTTCGTGCGCGTCTGCCGGTTGGCGGCGTGTGCGACGCGGGTGATGTCACGGTTTCGCGTCTGTTCAGCGCGGGGGCCACGACTGCGGCGTCGCGGCATCGCTACGTCGTCGACGCCGCGACCGCCGACGCGATGCAGGCACGAGGTTTCGTGCTGGAGGGACCGGTCTTCTGCGCGCCGCGTTGAGCAGGCGCGCCCGCGTTTTTCGCGCCGGCACCGCGGCATCCGGGCTAGTATTCGCCCCCATGGCTGCCAAATCGCTCGCCGGCAAGCTCGTCGTCGCCATCAGCTCGCGTGCGCTGTTCGACCTGACCGACAGCCATCGCGTTTATACCGAGCTCGGTGTCGAGACCTACCATCGCTACCAGATCGAGCATGAGGACGAACTGCTCGCACCGGGTCCGGCGTTCGCGCTGGTGACGAAACTATTGCGGCTGAACCGATTGTCGAAGCAGTACGTCGAAGTGATCCTGCTGTCGCGCAACAGCGCGGATACCGGATTGCGCGTGTTCAACGCGATCAAGCACTACGGCCTCGACATCACGCGGGCGGCGTTCACCAAGGGTGAGCCGACGTCGCGGTACGTGCCTGCGTTCGGCGCCCATCTGTTCCTGTCGGCCGATACGGACGACGTTCGCCGGGCGCTGGAAGACGGCTACGCCGCAGCGACGATCTTTCCGAGCGTATTTCGCAACGAGACCGATGAACTGCGGATCGCGTTCGACGGCGATGCCGTGCTCTTTTCCGACGAAGCGGAACGCATCTACCAGTCCGCCGGGCTCGCGGCGTTTGCACAAAGCGAGCGCGACGCCGCGGCGACGCCGCTGTCGGGCGGCCCGTTCAAGGAGTTCCTCGCCGCGCTGCATCGCATTCAGGCCGATTTTCCCGAGGACCACAGTCCGATCCGCACGGCGCTCGTCACGGCGCGCAGTGCGCCGGCGCACGAGCGCGTGATCCGGACGCTTCGCGCTTGGAACATCCGCATCGACGAGGCGCTCTTCCTCGGCGGTCTCGACAAGGGCGAGTTCCTGCGCGCATTCGGCGCCGACATCTTCTTCGACGACCAGCAGCGCCACGTGGAATCGGCGGCGCAGCACGTGCCCGCGTGTCACGTTCCGCATGGAATCGCCAATGAATGACCGTTTATCCAAGATCCTGGTGACGGCGATCGCGGTGGCTGCTTTCGTCGCCCCTGCCGCCGCCGAGGACTATCGAATCGGCGTGCTCCACGTGGAGCGCATCCTGCAGCAGTCTGCTGCTGCGAAAGCAGCGCACGATCGCATCGAGCAGGAGTTCAAGGCGCGCGACACCGACATCGCGCTCAGGGAGCAGGAAGTCCGCGACGCTGCCGCTCAACTCGAGAAGGCGCGCGCGACGCTATCGGCCGATGAACGGGGATCGCGCGAGCGGGCGCTCGAAACGCGAACCCGCGAAGTGCAGCGGCTGCGCCAGCAGTTCGCCGAGGATCTACGCGGCCGCCAGTTCGAGGAGCTCGACAAGCTGAAGGAGCGGCTCGATCGCGTGCTGACGCGCTACGCGAAGGAACGCAATTTCGACCTGATCCTGCAGGACGCGCTTTACGTCGGCCGCAGCGTCGACATCACCGACGACATCATCAAGGCGCTGGCGGCGTCGCCGTGATCCTTCGCCCGTAGATTGGATACGCCGGGTCGCTGTAGCCCGGCGTCGACGGGTGGCCGGGCCGCACCAGCGCATCGACGAGCGCCTCGTCCTCGGCGCTCCACGGCGTGCCGATCGCAGCGACGTAGTCCTGCCATTGCGCAAGCGTTCGCGGGCCGGTGATCACGGAGGACACGATGCGATTCGCCCACAGCCACGCGAGCGCGAACTGCACCGGCGTGCGCCCGGTCTTCGCCGCGTGCTCCTTCAGCGTTTGCGCGATCGAAAACGACTCGTCGCGGAATTCTGTCTGCATCATCCGGCGATCGTTGCGTGCCGCGCGGGAATCGTCGGGCACGACGCCGGGTGCGTATTTCGCCGTCAGCACGCCGCGTGCGATCGGAGAATACGACGCGACGCCGATGCCGTAGTGATCGCACGCCGGCAGCACCTCCACTTCGGGCATCCGGTTCAAGAGGTTGTAGTACGGTTGGCACACGACCGGTGGCGTGACGCCGAGCTGCGCACACCAGTGCATCAGTTCGGCGATCCGCCAGCCGCGGAAATTCGAGATCCCGAAGTAACGGATCTTGCCCGCCTGGATCAGCGCACCCATCGCGGCGACGGTCTCGGCGAGCGGCGTCTTCGCGTCGTCGATATGCAGATAGTAGATGTCGATCCAGTCGGTGCCGAGCCGCGCGAGGCTCGCCTCGCCGGCCGGGATGATCCAGCGGCGCGACAGGCCGCCCGAATGCGGGCGTTCGTGGCCTTCGAGCTGCATGACGTTGCCGACCTTCGTCGCCAGGATCCAACGTGCGCGCTGCGCGCCGATTGCCGCGCCGGTGATCGTTTCCGACGCGCCGCTGGCGTAGACGTCGGCGGTGTCGATGAAGTTGATGCCATTCGCGTACGCATCCGCGACGATCCTGCCGGCTTCGCGTTCGTCGGTCCGATCGCCGAACATCATCGTGCCCAGGCAAACCGGTGACACCTGCAATCCGCTGTTGCCGAGCCGCCGGTAATCCATCGTCATCCTCGCGTGAAGTCCGCGGCGAAAGATAACGGACCGGTGTGGCGTCCGCTCACGGGTGCCAGAACTGGCGCGACGCGATGCGCGCGCCTTCCGCCATCGCCGCCATCTTCGCCCACACGACATCGGGGTCGACGGCCGCCTGGCCGACCCAGGTTCCGTAGCCACAATCGCTGCCTGCCATGACGTTCTCGCGTCCGACGAGATTCGCGTAACGGCCGATTCGCTGCGCGACGAGTTCTGGATGCTCGACGAAATTCGATTTCGATTCGATGACGCCCGGAATCAGCACTTTGCCCTCGGGCAGGCGGACCGTCTCGAACAGCTTCCATTCGTGCGCGTGGCGCGGGTTCGCCGCCTCGAGCGCGATCGCCGTCGGCTTCGCGCGAAACACGATGTCGATGACGTCGGCGAGCGGAACGTCGCAATGATGCGGCCCTTCGTAGTTGCCCCAGCACAGATGCATGCGCAACTGCTCCGCCGGGATGTTGCGCACGGCATGGTTCAACGCGTCGACGTGCATCTGCGCCTTCTTGCGCCACTCGGCTACGCTCAGGTTGGCGTACTGGATGTGGCGACCCATGCCGAGGTCCGGGCAGTCGATCTGCAGCACGACGCCGGCGCGCGCGATCGTTTCGTATTCGTCGCGCATCGCCTCGGCGATCGCCTCCAGGTACGCCTCCTCGCTCGCGTAATGCTCGTTGCGGAAGAACAGCGATACGACACCCGGCGACGCGGCGGTTAGAAACGCATCCTGCGCCGCGACGTTCGTCAATGCAGCTTTCAGGTGCGCGACATCGTTGCGTGCTGCCTGCGGATCCCGCACGCCGATCGCCGCATTGCACGCGGGTGTCTTGCGTCTGGATCGGCCGGGATCGCCGAACACACGCTTCGCGAGCCGGGGAAAGCCCTCGAGATCCTGGTAGACGAACGTGTTGCCGCTTCCGCCGAACCCCGACAAGCGGTCCTTGATGTAGGTCGCGTAACTCGGCTTGCTCATCTCGCCGTCGTTCACGATGTCCACGCCTGCGTCGGCCTGCTTGCGAACGACCTCGGCCACGGCCTCGGCGATCCGTCGCTCGAGCGCATCGGCTGCGACGGGAACGCCTTCTTCACGCGCGTACATGATGCGCACGAGATCGTCCGGGCGCGGCAGGCTGCCCGTATGCGTCGTCAGGAATCGTTCGGTGCTTCGCTTCATGGACGGGTCCTTTGGCGACACTGCATTGTCGCATGACGATGTCGGGTCCCACGTTACAATCGGCGCCCTTTCAAGGTTGCATCCTCCCCTCATGAACGTGCTGTTCGAGGACGACGGCCAGCTCAAGGCCGGCACGCTCCTCGCCGACCACGACGCGTCGCTGCAGGTCGAAGCCGCTTCCGGCAAGCGGCAGAAGATCAAGGCGGCGCACGTGCTGCTGCGGTTCGCCGCGCCTTCGCCCGCTGAAACGATGGCGAGAGCGAACGAGATCGTCGGCGAAATCGATCCCGACTTCCTGTGGCAAGTGTCGGCTGACGACGAGTTCGGCTTCGACGAGCTTGCGCGCGAGTACTACGGTGCGACGCCCGCGCCGGCGGAAGCGGCGGCGGTAGCGCTCGCGCTCGCGCGTGCGCCGATGTACTTCTATCGCAAGGGTCGCGGTCGCTATCGAAAGGCGCCGCCGGATGCGCTGAAGGCTGCGCTCGCATCGGTCGCGCGCAAGGAACGCGAAGCGCGCGACATCGCCGACTGGAGCGCCGAGCTTCGTGAACACCGGTTGCCCGCGCCGCTCGCGGCCAAGCTCGACATGCTGCTGTATCGACCGGACAAGCAAGCGCCCGAATGGAAGGCGCTCGACGGGGCCTGCACGGCACTCCGCACGAACGCGCTCGATCTGCTGCGTCAATGCGGCGCCGTCCCCTCGTCGCACGACTATCACTTCAATCGCTTCCTGGTCGAAACCTTTCCCGGCGGAACGGCGTTTCCTCCGTGGGGCGCATTGCCTGAGCTGCCGGAATTGCCGATCGCGGACGTGCGCGCGTTCTCGATCGATGACGCGTCGACGACCGAAATCGACGATGCGTTCTCCGTGCGCGAACTGGGCGATGGGCGCCGCGAAATCGGCATCCACATCGCCGCACCCGCGCTGGGTGTCGTTCACGGCTCTTCGCTCGATGCGATCGCACGCCAGCGGCTGTCGACCGTCTACATGCCGGGACGCAAGCTGACCATGCTGCCCGACGCGGTCGTCGATGCCTTTACGTTGCGAGAGCAAACGAGCCCGCCCGTGTTGTCGCTGTACGTCGAAACGGCGCCCGACGGCGTACCCATCGCGGAGCGAACGGTGCTCGAACGCGTGCCGATCGCCGCCAACCTTCGCTTGGACACGCTGACGGATGCGTTCGCGAACGACGACGCGTCCCCGAGCGATTCGCCGTGGACGTCCGAACTCCGCGCGCTATGGCAGCTCGCGACGCATGCCGCGGCCGAGCGCTGCAAGGCGGACATCGCGCGCGTCGATTTCAACTTCGACGTCGACTGGGATGCCGACGGCGGCGGCGAGCGGGGCCGCGTCACGATCCTGCCGCGGCCCCGCGGCAGTCCGCTCGACAAGCTCGTTTCGGAACTGATGATCCACGTGAACCACGCGTGGGGCAAACGGATCGCCGATGGCGGCATTGCAGGCCTCTATCGCGTGCAGTCGGGCGGCAAGGTGAAGATGAGCACGCGTCCGGGCGAGCATCAGGGGCTCGGCGTCCGCCATTACCTGTGGGCGAGTTCACCCTTGCGCCGTTACAGCGATCTCGTCAACCAACGTCAGCTCGTGGCGCTCGTCGAAGGCACGCGGCCGCCGTACGCGGCGAACGACGCCGAACTTTTCGCCGCACTGACCGATTTTGAAGCGACGTATTCGCACTACGCAGAGATGCAGGAGCGACTGGAGCGCTATTGGTGCCTGCGGTGGCTATTGCAGGAAGGTGTCGCGGAGTGCCGTGCGACGGTGATGCGGGAGAACCTCGTCCGTTTCGCGCAGCTGCCGCTC
>DASSEA010000254.1:0-2420 GCA_035696805.1 Casimicrobiaceae bacterium | reverse complement strand
GGGCAGGTACCGGGTCATCCTGCTTCGCCGCGACTGCAGGGGCAGGTATCGGGTCATCCTTCGCCGCAACTGCAGGGGCAGGTACCGGGTCATCTCGCTTTGCGGTCACCGCGGGTGAGCGTGCGGCGGGGTCGGCGTTCGGCATGGCGGACGAATCGACGCTCGGCGCAATCGCGAGTTCGCGGACGGGCTGGGTGGTCGTGGCTGCGACGGTGCCGGGCGTCGGCCCCTGCGGCAACGTGTGAAGATAACCGGCGACGGCCACGGCGACGACTACGCCGGCCGCAGCCATCGTGGCCAAAGACCGGGCGCGCGGGCGCGACGCCCGCAAGCGCCAGAACGGCTGCAGGCGCACCGCGGCGAGCTCGCCTTCGCCGCCCGTGGCCGCGTGTTCATGAGGCTGCGTCGCGACGGCCCATGCCGGCGCATCGCCGGCGCGACCGGCAGCGCGCGTCCGATCCAGCGTTGCGAGATCGCGTTCGAGCACTTCGAACGCGCGATCGACCGACGTTAACTGCTCCGCCGATACGGCCGACTTCGGCAGCGTCACCTCGTCGACCAGCGTCGGCACGGCGGCTGGTTCCGATGCCTCGCGCGCGGGTTCGCTCGGCGCGGCCGCCAGCGCGACCCCGCAGTGGTGACATTGGGGTGCATTTCGATCGTTGATGGCGTCGCAGCGTTCGCACGGCTGCAGGTGCAGGCCCGAGCCGCATTCATTGCAGAATTTGGCGCTCGCCGGGTTGGCGTGCTGGCAGAACAGGCAGCGAAACGTCGGCATCGAACTCATCCGTAAACGCGGATGATGCGACGTTTTGCAGCGGGCGTGTTGCGTGGTTGTTCAAGCTGCCACGCCCCACCCGTTTCGCGCTACCCGCGATCAGCGACCTTCAGGCGGCGGACTCGAGCGCATCGTCGACGCGCTCGTCGTTCTCCCACGTCTCGAGGCGAACGGTGAACCCCCACAGCCTGCGCATGTGCGCGAGCACTTCGGCCGCCGCTTCGGTGAGGGGACGGCCGCGCCTTCGCACATGACGCAACGTCAGCGAGCGATCGCCGTCGCGATCGAAGCGGACGATCTGCACGTCCGGCACCCGGATTTCCTGGGCGTGCTGCTGCGCGAGCAGCTTGCGCACGCGTTTGTAGCCGCGCTCGTCGTGGATGCTGTCGACGACGAGTTCGTCCTCCTTCGCATGGTCGGCGATCGCGAACAGGTGGAACTCGCGGATCAGCTGCGGCGACAGGTACTGCCCGATGAACGACTCGTCCTTGAAGTTGCGCATCGCGAAATCGAGCGTCTTCCGCCAGTCGGTGCCCGCGATGTCGGGGAACCACGCCCGATCCTCGGCATCGGGCCGTTCGCAGATGCGACGCAGGTCCGAGAACAAGGCGAATCCGAGCGCGTACGGATTGATGCCGCCGTACGCCTTCGAATCGTACGCGGGCTGGGCGATGACGTTCGTGTGGCTCTTCAGGAACTCGAGCATGAAGCCGTCGTCGACGAGGCCTTTCTCGTGCAGGCGGTTCAGGATCGTGTAGTGCCAGAACGTCGCCCATCCTTCGTTCATCACCTTCGTCTGGCCCTGCGGGTGGAAATACTGCGCGAGCTTGCGCACGATGCGCACGAGTTCGCGCTGCCAGGGCTCGAGCTTGGGCGAGAATTTCTCGACGAAGTAGAGGATGTTTTCCTGCGGCTCGGCCGGGAACACGCCGCTCGCCTGCCTGCGCTCGGCACCATTCTTCTCGGGCAGCGTTCGCCACAGGTCGTTGAACTGCCGTTCGCGATGCGCTTCGCGGGCCGCCAGCCGTGCGGTCTCGGCCTTGAGCGTGAGCGCTGCCGGACGCCGATAGCGATCGACGCCGTGCGCCATCAGCGCATGGCACGCATCGAGCACTTCCTCGACGGCTTCCGCGCCGTGCCGCTCCTCGCATTCCATCACGTAGCGCCGCGCAAAGACGAGATAGTCGAGGATCGCCTCCGCGTCGGTCCATTGCCGGAACAGATGGTTGCCCTTGAAGAACGAGTTATGGCCGTAGCACGCATGCGCGATGACGAGCGCCTGCGTCGTCATCGTGTTCTCTTCCATCAGGTATGCGATGCAGGGGCTCGAGTTGATGACGATCTCGTAGGCGAGGCCCTGCATGCCGCGGCGATACGCCTGCTCGTTGCGAATGAACTCCTTGCCGTACGACCAGTGCGGATAGCCGATCGGCAGGCCCGACGACGCATACGCATCGAGCATCTGCTCGGACGTGATGATCTCGAGCTGGTTCGGATACGTGTCGAGACCGAATTCGGCGGCGATCTTCGCGATTTCGACGTCGTAGCGCTCGATCAGCTCGAAATCCCAGTCGGCGCCGTGAGAGATGGGTTTCATGCTTGCGCTTCCTTGCGGAACAGTTCCCGGAATACCGGGTAGATC
>DASSEA010000253.1:0-2398 GCA_035696805.1 Casimicrobiaceae bacterium | reverse complement strand
ACGCGCGCGGCGCGGCCCGGCGATCACATCGTGGTCATGAGCAATGGCGGGTTCGGCGGCATCCACGCACGGCTGCTCGACGCGCTCGGGTCGGCTCGCGCGGCACCCCAGGAAGACGCGCGTGGACACCGAGTCATGCGGTGACCCGCCCGACGCTCGTATACCTGCACGGCTTCCGCTCGTCGCCGAAAAGCACGAAGGCTTCGCAACTCGTCGCGGCGGTCGATGCGTTGCCGCCGAATAGCCGCCCGGCGTTGCTCGTTCCGGCGCTGTCCTGGCATCCAGGCAAAGCGATGGCCGCGATCGACGCGCTCGCCGGTGCTCATGATCGGTCGCGAACGACGTTCGTGGGGAGCTCCCTCGGGGGTTTCTATGCGACGGTGGCTGCCGAACGTCACGGGACGCGGGCGGTGCTGATCAATCCCGCCGTCCGTCCCGACGAGGATTTGCGCGCGCACGCCGGCATCCAGGTCAACCTGTACACGGGTGAAGCGTTCGACGTCACCGACGCGCTGTTCGAAGACCTCCGTGCGATGCGCGTCGCCCGCATCACGCGTCCCGAGCGCTATTTCCTGCTGGCGCAAAGCGGCGACGAGCTGCTGGATTACCGGCAGGCGATTGCGCTGTACGCGGGTGCCTGGCAGCACGTGGAGGGCGGCGGCGACCACGGCTTCAGCGGGTTCGACCGACACATCCCGGCGATCCTGCGCTTTGCGCGCGATGGGTTTGTGCAGCGCACATAGCCGGATGCGCGGGCCCGAGTTATGCTTCCGTTCATGACTTGGCGAAGTCGTAACGACTTCTCGAACGTTCATGCGCGCCGGAGCCAGAAGCCCCGGCGCCGCCCGCCGCCTACGCACGACTCCGCCTGACCCGGCCCCCGTCGTGTGGCCGGCGCGCTTCTACCCGGGAGCATGCGATGGCAACCAGCACACGCGTGGGGCGTGACCCCGCGTCACCGGTTTCGGAAACCGCCGCCGACCTGATCGGTCGCGAACGGGCGTTCGGCGCCCGCAATTACGATCCGCTCCCCGTCGTGCTCGCGCGGGGCGAGGGGAGCTGGCTGGCTGACGTCGACGGCCGCCGCTACCTCGATCTCATGAGTGCCTACTCCGCGGTGAGCTTCGGTCATGGTCACCCGCGGATCGTCGGCGCGCTGGTCGCGCAGGCGCAGCAGCTCGGTGTCACGTCGCGCGCCTATCACAACGACGAATTGCCTTTCCTGTTCGAGCGGTTGACGCAGCTCACCGGACTCGACCGCGTGCTGCCGGCCAACGGCGGCGCCGAAGCCGTCGAAACGGCGATCAAGGCGGCCCGCAAGTGGGGCCACAAGATCAAGGGCATTCCCGAAGGGCGCGCGGAGATCATCGGCTGCCAGGGCAATTTCCATGGGCGCACGATCACGGCGACGGGCTTGTCCACCGAGCCGCAATATCGCGACGGCTTCGGGCCGTTCCCGCCGGGGCTGTCGACGATCCCTTACGGAGACTCGGACGCATTGGCGAAGGCGATCACGCCGCGGACCGCCGCGTTTCTGGTCGAGCCGATCCAGGGCGAGGCCGGCATCGTCGTCCCGCCGCCGGGTTATCTCGCGCGCTGCTTGCGGATCTGCCGTGAACGTCGCGTGCTGATGATCGTCGACGAAGTGCAGACGGGTCTCGGACGCACCGGCCGCTTCCTCGCGTGCGAGCACGAGAGCGTCAAACCGGACGGGGTGATCCTCGGCAAGGCGCTTGGAGGCGGCCTGCTGCCGGTTTCCGCGTTCGTCGCCACCAACGACGTGATGCAGGTCTTCAATCCGGGCGATCACGGCAGCACGTTCGGAGGCAACCCGCTTGCGGCAGCGGTCGCGATGGCGGCGCTCGACGTCCTGCAAGACGAGCACCTGATCGAACGGTCGGCCGAACTCGGCGCGTGGCTGCTCGGCGAGTTGCAGGACCTGCGCGGCGACCGGGTGCGCGACGTGCGGGGCCGCGGCCTGTTCGTCGCCATTGAAGTGGCCGGCGAACGCAACGCAGCGCGACCGGTCGTCGATCGCCTGCTCGCGCGCGGCATCCTGTCGAAGGACACACATGGCACGGTCGTGCGCATCGCGCCGCCGCTCAACATTCCGCGTGACGACCTCGAATGGGCGGTCGCCGAAATCCACGCGGTGTTTCGTGACCTCGAGCGTGATGTGAAGCGCGCCGCCTGAACGGCACGCGCGGCGAGTCAGCCGCGACGAGTCTTCGCGTGACGGCAGTGGCGCCGGCGCAACCCGCGCCTTCGACATCCGTTCAATCCACGGGCCGTCGATCGCGCGGTTATGCTCACGCGCTTCGCACCCACTCCGTATTGTTCCCATTGCACGCCGCTTGCACACTTCGAGTCGTTCTCTTCATCGTTGCCGTGCTGTCGA
>DASSEA010000252.1:0-2162 GCA_035696805.1 Casimicrobiaceae bacterium | reverse complement strand
GAATCGCTCGAGCGCCGGGCGCCGCACGGTGATCGGCTGGTCGGCGAGCGACTCGCCGCGCGCATCGACCAGGAGATCGAACACGATGAACAACGCAGGATGCTCGCGCGCCAGTTTCTGCACGCGGCTCGCGGCCGGGTGGATGCGCATCAGGAGTTCGTCGAAGGACAGCGTGCCGTCCTGGGGCACGACGAGTTCGCCGTCGAGCACGCAGCGCGTCACCGGCAAGGCGGCGAGCGCAGCAACGATCTCCGGAAAGTAGCGGTTGAACGGCTGGCCCGCCTTCGAACGCAGGTCGACGTCGGGGCCGTCCTTGAAAGCGAGGCAGCGAAAGCCGTCCCACTTCGGCTCGTACTGCCATTGCGGGCCGGCGGGGAGCGCTGCGACGAGCTTGGCCTCCATCGGCGCGTAGTCGACCGGCAGCGGAAGGTTCATCGACTTTGGCGAACCGCAGAAGGCACTGCGACTAGCGCACCGATGTCGCGAGCGCCTCGAGCACGCGCGCGAGATCGAAACGTCCGCGCCGCGCGCACGTCGGCGCCCACAGATCGCCGACGGCCGCGACGCGTGCCGGCATGTTCGCAATGTGGAAGTCGTCGATCGTCGCGCCCCCCGCGAGTTCGTCCCAGGTCAACGGTGCCGACACCGTGGCGCGCGGCGTGGGTCGCGGCGAATACACGGACGCGAGCGTGCGGCCCCACGCATTCTGGTTGTAATCGACGAGCACGCGGCCCGGCGGGCGCTTCGCGATCCGGTATTCCGCCGTGACGAGGCTCGGGTTGCGCTTCGCGAGTGCGAACGCGAGTTCCTTGGCGAGCGTCCACACCTGCTTTTGCGTCGGTCCGCGCTGAATGGGAACGTAGACGTGGACGCCTTTCGAGCCGGTCGTCTTCGGATAGGACGGCATGCCGAGCGACGTCAACGCCTCGCGCACGACCAGCGCGGTCGCGCGAACGTCCTCGAACGTGGCGGGCGGCACGGGATCGAGGTCGAAGTGCAGGTAATCGGGACGATCGACGTCGTCGCAGCGCGCATACCACGGATTGAGATCGATGCACCCGAGGTTGACGAGCCACAGGAGCGACGCGAGATCCTGCACGATCGGAAATGCGATGACGCTTCCCGAGCCGTGCGTGATCGAGCAGGTTTCGATCCACTCGGGGCGCGGTTCCGGCGCGCGTTTCATGAAGAACCAGTCGCCGGCGGCGCCGTTCGGATAGCGCTTCATCACCATCGCGCGCTCCGCGAGATGCGGCAGCAGCGCGTCGGCAACCGTGGCGTAATAGCGGAGCAGGTCGGCCTTGACGAGTCCGAGCGTCGGCCAGAACGTCTTGCGCAGGTTCGTCAGCTGCACGTCGCGGCCGCCGATGACGAGCGTCGCATGGTCGGCATCCTGCGGAATGTCGACGACGGGCGCGGCGCGTCGTCTCGCGTGCGCGGGGCGCGGCGCGGAGCGTGCGTCGGCGGTCATCGGGCGTGCACGTTCAAAGGCATCCCTCCCTTGGGGGACGCGCTGAATAGGTTGCGATGCGGAAACGATTCGTCCATGACTCCGTACACGCTCCTGCTGCACTGCGCGTCGACTACGTCAGGGTCGCCGCTCGCGAACCGACGGCAGCAAGCGGCGTGCCCCGAATTTACGCGTGAAATCAGCAGGCCGCACGCGACGGTGACGCAAGGCTTACCGGTCGCACGTGGAAAATCGGACACGCGCAGAAACGAACGGCGGTATATTGATGGGCTCGATGCGAAATCGTTCCGCGGCCGCAGGCGGTTCAATTTCAAGGAGATCCGGTTGGATCGCAGCCGCCCAAGGAACACGTTACATGAAGACAGCAGCCAACTACATCGCCGGTGAATGGCTCGAAGGCGCGCAGGCCGCCGAGGACATCAATCCGTCGAACACTGCGGACGTCGTCGGCGTCTTCTCACGCGCCGACCGTGCGGAAACCGAACGCGCGATCGCCGCGGCGAAGGATGCGTTTCCCGCCTGGTCGCGCGGGTCGATCCAGCAGCGCCACGACATCCTGAAGCGCGTCGGCGATACCATCCTTGCGCGCAAGGACGAGCTCGGACTGCTGCTCGCGCGCGAGGAGGGCAAGACGATTGCGGAAGGCGTCGCCGAAACCGGTCGCGCCGGGCAGATCTTCCTGTTCTTCGCG
>DASSEA010000251.1:0-7488 GCA_035696805.1 Casimicrobiaceae bacterium | reverse complement strand
TGCGGCTTTTCTCGACCTGGTGGCCCGCGTAAGCGCCGGCTCCGGCACCGGCGATCGTCGCCGCCGTATTGCCGCGTCCGCTGCCGAACTGATGCCCGATAACGCCGCCCACGACGCCACCTGCAATGGCGCCGACGCCGGACGCCTGGCCCTTCTGCTCGACGCGGCGCACGGACTGCACGACGCCGCAGTCGGTGCACGCAGCCGTCGATGGGGCGGGCGCCTGCGCCGCAGCGCCCGCGGATAGCGCGAGAAGGATGCACAGCATCCACGCGTGGAACGAGCGATGCAAAAGCGAGGTCATGGCGTCTCCTTGCAATCGAAGTATGTGAAGCCGGTGTCCGCCGGGCGGATCATCGACGAACGAGCGCGCATCAGCCGGCGTCGACGCGGATGCGCGCGTACGAACCGGGCGCCGCCTCGAGCGCCGGCAGCCCGCCCCTGCCCGGAACGCGCGCCGCCACTTCGCGGTCGAGGTAGGGCTCGATCCACGCGCGCCAGTCGTTCCACCAGGAGCCTTCGTGCTGCGCGGCACCCGCGAACCAGGACTCGGCATCGCCGTCCAGCGCGTCGTTCGTCCAGTAACCGTACTTGTTTGCCGCGGGCGGATTGATCATGCCCGCGATGTGCCCCGACCCGGACAGGACGAAGCGGGAAGGTCCCTTCATAAGTCCCGGCCCCGCGTACGTGGCCTTCCACGGGGCGATGTGGTCTTCCATCGCGGAGACGAAATACGCCGGCACGTGCACTTTCGACAGGTCGATCGGCACGCCGGCGAGCGTCAGGCCGCCCGGCTCGCGCAGCCGGTTGTTCATGTACATGTTGCGCAGGTAGTAGCTGTGCATCTGCGCGGGCATCCGCGTCGAATCGCAGTTCCAGTGCAGCAGGTCGAACGGGAACGGATCGCGGCCGAGCAGGTAATTGTTGATGACGAACGACCAGATGAGGTCGTTGGCGCGCAGCAGGTTGAACGTGTTCGCCATCTCGCTGCCTTCGAGATAGCCGCGTTGCTGCATCTTTTTCTCCAGCGACGCAACCTGGTCCTCGTCGATGAACACCTCGAGCTCGCCCGATTCGGTGAAGTCGACGAGCGCCGTCATGAACGTCGCGCTCGCGATGCGCTTCTGTTTTTTCCTTGCGGCGAGGTACCCGAGCGCCGCGGCGAGCAGCGTGCCGCCGAGGCAGTAGCCGATGACGTTGGCGTCGGGCTCGCCGGTCGCCTTCTCGATGGCGTCGAGCGCGGCGAGCGGACCCTCGAGCAGGTAATCCTCGAAGTCCTTGTGCGCGAGCTTCTCGTCGGGATTCACCCACGAGATGACGAATACGGTCATCCCCTCGCTCACCGCCCAGCGGATGAACGAGTTCTTTTCGCGCAGGTCGAGGATGTAATACTTGTTGATCCACGGCGGCATGATCAAGAGCGGCCGCTTCCAGACCTTTTTCGTCGTCGGCTCGTACTGGATCAGCTGCATCAGGTCGTTCTGGAACACGACCTGGCCGGGCGTCGTGGCGATGTTGACGCCGAGTTCGAACGCCTTCGTGTCGGTCATCGAGATGCGAAGCTGCCCGTTGCCGCGTTCGATGTCGTCGAGCAGGTTGTTGAGGCCGCGGACGAGATTCTGGCCGCCGCTCGCGACCGTCTCGCGGAACACCTCGGGATTCGTCAGCGCGAAGTTCGACGGCGCGAGCGCGTCGATGTACTGCCGCGTGAAGAAGTCGACCTTCTTCTTCGCGGCGTCGGACAGGCCTTCGACGCTCGCGACTTGCTCGTGCAGCCAGCGCGCGGTGATCAGGTACGACTGCTTCACGTAGTCGAACATGAAGTGCTCGTGCCAGCTCGCGTCCTTGAAGCGCTTGTCGCCTTTCGCGGGCTCGGCGACGGGCAGTGCCGGCGCGCCCATCATCCGCAGCATCGACGACTGCCACAGGTTCATGTAGTCGCGCCACAGGTTCATCTGGCCTTCCGCGAGGCGCACCGGGTTCGTGAGCATCTTCGCAGCGAGTTCCATGAACGCCTTGCCAAGGCCGAGTTCATCGCTCGCCACCACCGCCTGCTTGCCGGCGTTGCGCGCGGCGAACTCGCTGATCAGCTTGGCGCCTTTTTCGGCTGCCGAGGCGAGCGATTCGGTCAGCGCGACCGGATCATAGGCGCCATGCGGCGGTGCTGCCTCTGCGGCGGGGGCGGTCGGAGCGGTCGTCGACATCGGAGTTCTCGGCGCGTGGGTGCAGCCGGCATTTTACGCGGCGCCCGTTCGTCAGGCGGCGTAGCGGATTGCGCCGTCGGCGCCGACGGTTCGTTCCGCGCGCCCGTGCAGCCACAAGTGATTGAGATGCGCGATCGCTTCGCCCATCGCAAAAAAGCGCTGCTGCAGGTCGAGCGCGCGCCGGAACAGCACGGGAATCACCTGCTCGGCCGATTGCGGCCTGCCCGCGGCGACGAGCGCTGCGTGCAATTCCGCCAGACGCTCGTGGTGGTGACGCCGCAATGCGGCGACGCGCGCCGATCCGCCGCGAAACGGCGGCCCGTGTGAAGGAAGAACGAGTGCATCGTCGGCGAGCGCTTCGAAACGCGCGAGCGACGCGAGAAAGCGTGCGACGGGATCGCCGTCCGGCTCGCCGGCCCATACGGCCACGTTGGTGCTGATCCGAGGGAGCAGCATGTCACCCGAAATCAGCAGCGTCCCGTCGACGGATGCAAGCGCGGCATGTTCGGGTGAATGCCCGTAGCCGGCGACGACACCCCAGCCACGCTCGCCGGCGTCGAGCCGGTCACCGTCGATCAGCCGTGTGATCGCATGCGGCGCTTCGGGGACGCCGCGGTGATACGCGTTGCCGCGGGCGGCGAGCGATGCGAGGTGCTCGGCGGCCATGCCGTGTCGCGCGAACAGCGCGCGCACGTCGGCCTGGCCGAGGCTCGAGTGCTGCTCGATCATTGCATGCGCGGCGAGGAATTCCGCCTGCGTCATCGCGATCGGACATCCGAACCGCGCCGCGAGCCACGCCGCGTTGCCGAGGTGATCGGGATGGCAATGCGTCGCGACGATGCGCCGCAACGGGCGCTCGCGTAGCGTCGTTATGAAGTGCCGTTCCCAGTGCGCGCGCGTCGGCGCGTCGCCATAACCGCAATCGACGAGCGTGTACGCGTCGTCGCCGTCTTCGAGCAGCCAGAGGTTGACGTGATTGAGTGCGAACGGCAGCGGCATGCGCAGCCACAGGACGCCCGGCGCGATTTCGCGCACATGTCCGGGCGTCGGCGGCGCATCGGCGACTTCGCGCAAAAGCGGCATGCGCTCGACCTGTCGATCCATCGCCGTATGGTATCGTGACCACCGAGCCGCGAATGCCGGTTGGCGTCGATCACGTTACTCGCATCGCATGTCCGCTTCGAGCCGCATTGCCGCTGCATCCGCGCCGCGCGCGGCGTATCGCATCTCCGACCTCGCGCAGGAATTCGCGCTGACGACGCGGGCGATCCGCTTCTACGAGGATTGCGGCCTGCTTGCGCCGAAGCGGGACAAGCGCACACGCGTGTACGGCGAGCGCGAGCGCAACAGGCTCAAGCTGATCCTGCGCGGCAAGCGACTCGGTCTCGCGCTGTCGGAAATCGGTGAGCTTCTCGCGCTCTATGAAGTGCGGCGCAACGAGAAGACACAGTTGACGGCGTTCCTCGGCATGCTCGCGCAACGCCGGACGCGTCTTTTGCAGCAGCGCGAGGACATTGAGATCGTGCTGACGGAGATCGACGGGATCGAGCGCGACTGTCGGCGCCGGCTGGCCGCCGAGGATCGGGGATCGTCCGCTTGACCACTCCTGCGGCCGCAGCGTTCCAACCGGCGTTTCCCGGCTACGCCGCGCGCATCAGCGCGAGCTTTGCGCGGCAGGGCGCCATGGCATTGATCGGCGCCGAACTGGTCGACGTGAGCCCTGGGCATTGCGCGATCGCGCTCGTACCGCGGGCGGAGCTCTCGCAGCAGCACGGCTACGTTCACGCCGGCGTGCTCGCCGCCTTGATCGATACGGCGGGCGGGTATGCCGGCTACACGCTGTTTCCGGAAGACAGCTCGGTGCTGACGGTCGAGTTCAAGCTCAACCTGCTGGCGCCGGCGCACGGCAAACGCATCGTCGCCGAAGGCTTCGTCGTCAAGCCCGGACGCACGCTCGTGATCACGCGTGGCGAGGTGCACGCCGAGCGCGGCGGCGCGCGGACGCTCGTCGCGTTGATGCAGCAGACGCTGATGGTGATGCACGGCAAGCGGGATTCTGCGCCGATCGCTCGCGACGCCGCCAACCTTTCCTGATGGCGCTGACGTTGAAACCGGCATGCGAAAAATGTGCGGCGCCGTTGCCGCCGTCCAGCGCCGAAGCGCGCATCTGCAGCTACGAGTGCACGTTTTGCGCGACGTGCGCCAACGCGATGCAGGGCCGCTGCCCGAATTGCGGCGGCGAACTCGTCGCGCGGCCGCGGCGCGAAACGGCTGAATGAAGGAAACCAGCATGGCTACGACCAATGATCCCGTCGTCATCGTGGGTGCCGCGCGTACCCCGATGGGCGGCTTCCAGGGCGAACTCGCGCCATTGACGGCCAGCGAACTTGGCGCCGCCGCGATCAAGGCCGCCGTCGAGCGCGCCCGGATCCCGCCGGCGGACGTCGAGCGCACGATCTTTGGCTGTGTGCTGCCCGCGGGGCAGGGACAGGCGCCGGCGCGCCAGGCGTCGATCAAGGCAGGTCTACCGCTGGCTACGGCATGCACGACGGTGAACAAGATGTGCGGCTCGGCGATGGAGGCGATGATCCTCGCGCACGATGCGCTCGTCGCGCGCTCGGCGGACGTCATCGTCGCCGGCGGCATGGAAAGCATGTCGAATGCGCCGTACCTGATGCCGAAGGCGCGGGCCGGCTACCGGATGGGGCACCAGACCGTCTACGATCACATGTTCCTCGACGGCCTCGAGGACGCCTATGACAAGGGCCGCCTGATGGGCACGTTCGCCGAGGACTGCGCGACGAGCTTCGCGTTCACGCGCGAGGCGCAGGACGACTTCGCGCGCACGTCGCTGTCACGCGCGCTCGCAGCCAACCAGGACGGGACGTTCGATTGGGAAATCGCGCCGGTCACCGTGACGGGAAAGAAGGGCGACGTCGTCGTCGATCACGACGAGCAGCCGGCCAAGGCGTCACCGGACAAGATCGCTTCGCTCAAGCCCGCGTTTCGCAAGGACGGCACCGTTACCGCGGCGAATTCGAGCTCGATTTCCGATGGCGCGGCCGCGGTCGTCATGATGCGGCGTTCCACGGCCGAGGCGCGCGGTTTGACGCCGCTCGCCATCATCATCGGTCATGCGACGCATGCGCAGGAGCCGGGATTGTTCACGACCGCGCCGATCGGTGCGATTCGCAAGCTCTACGAGAAGACCGGGTGGAGCTCCCGCGACGTCGATCTGTTCGAGGTGAACGAAGCGTTCGCCGTCGTCACGATGGCGGCGATGAAGGAGCACGCGATTCCGCACGAGCAGATGAACGTCCACGGCGGCGCCTGCGCGCTCGGTCACCCCATCGGTGCCTCGGGTGCGCGGATCGTCGTGACGCTGCTCGGCGCGTTGCGCAAGCAGGCCAAGCGGCGCGGCGTCGCTGCGTTGTGCATCGGCGGCGGCGAAGCGACCGCGCTCGCGATCGAGCGCGTCTGACCTGGCGCGATGCTTCCGCTCGACACCTGGCTGCTCTTCTGTCTCGCGTGCCTCGCGCTCGCCGCCACGCCCGGGCCGAACATGCTGTTCCTCGTGTCGCGTACGCTGGCGCAGGGCCGCGCGGCAGGCTTCGTATCGCTCGCCGGGACGTCCGCGGGATTTGCGCTGCACGCGCTCGCTGCCGCACTCGGACTTTCCGCGCTGCTCGCGGCGGTACCGCTCGCCTACGAGGTCGTTCGATGGGCAGGCGCGATTTACCTCGCGTGGCTCGCGATCACGACCTGGCGCGCGAGCGCGGCGGATGACGCGCGGGTCGCGGCACCTCACGCCGCGCCCGGCCGCATGTTCCGGCAGGGGCTGCTCACGTCGGTCTTGAATCCGAAGGTTGCCGTGTTCCAGCTCGCGCTGTTTCCGCAGTTCGTCGATCCTGCGCGCGGCAGCGTCCTGCTGCAAAGCCTGGCGCTTGCGCTGACGCAGCTCGTGATCGTCGTTGCCGGCGATTCGCTGTGCGTTGCGGCAGCCACGGGTGCACGGCGCTGGTTTGGGGTGCGACCGCAATGGGGACGCTGGTCGAAGCGCGCACTCGCGGGTGTGTTCGCTGCGCTTGCCGCGCGGCTCGCAATCCAGTCGCGAGCCGGCTGACTTTCCCGACGCCGTGCTGTTGACCGACGAACAGCGGCAGATCCGCGACACGCTCCGCGCGTTCGCACGCGAAGAACTTGCGCCGCACGCGGCGGCGTGGGATCGCGAGCACCGCTTTCCGCGCGAAGCGTTGCACGAGCTCGGTCAGCTCGGCGCGCTCGGCATCGTCGTTCCGGAGCGATGGGGTGGCGCCGCGCTCGACCATGTGTCGCTTGCGGTGGCGCTCGAGGAGATCGCCGCCGGCGATGGCGCGACGTCGACGATCGTCAGCGTGCAGAACTCGGTCGTGTGCGGTCCGCTCAATGCGTTCGGCAGCGATGAACAGAAGACGCGTTTCCTCCCGGCGCAGGCGCGCGGTGAAAAGCTGGGGTGCTTCTGCCTGACCGAGCCGCAAACCGGATCGGACGCGAGCGCGATCGCGACACGCGCCGAACGGCGCGGCGATCGGTACGTGCTGAACGGCGTCAAGCAGTTCATCACGAGTGGCGCGAACGCCGACGTCGCCATCGTGTTCGCGCGGACCGACAAGGCCGGCGGCAAGAACGGCATTTCAGCGTTCATCGTCGAGACGAACACGCCCGGATTCGTCGTCGCGCGCATCGAGGACAAGCTCGGCCAGCGGGCGTCGGACACCGCACAGATCGCGTTCGAGAACTGCGAGGTTCCGGCGTCGAACCTGCTCGGGCGCGAGGGCGAGGGCTACCGGATCGCGCTCGCCAACCTCGAGGGCGGGCGCATCGGCATCGCGGCGCAGGCGGTCGGCATGGCGCGCGCAGCGCTCGGGGCGGCGCTCGCCTACGCGCGCGAGCGCGAGGCCTTCGGCAAGCCGATCATCGAGCATCAGGCGGTGAACTTCCGGCTCGCCGACATGGCGACGAGGATCGATGTGGCGCGGCAGATGGTCTGGCACGCCGCCGCGTTGCGCGATGCGGGCGAGCCGTGCCTCAAGGAAGCGTCGATGGCGAAGCTCTTCGCGTCGGAAATGGCCGAGCAGGTGGCGTCCGATGCGATCCAGATCCATGGGGGCTACGGCTACGTGAGCGACTTCCCCGTCGAGCGCATCTACCGCGACGTGCGGGTGTGCCAGATCTACGAAGGGACGAGCGACATCCAGCGTCTGGTCATCGGACGCGCGCTCGCCGCGTGAGACCCGGCATGCAC